>NZ_JBHXAS010000007.1:0-80259 GCF_042727425.1 Peribacillus sp. NPDC060253 | reverse complement strand
CCGCAATGATTAAACAGGAAAAAATATATTTTTTATCCACAGTTCCTTTGGTTATTTCTCCTCTGTTCAGTAGAAAATAACGAGCAGGAGGTGACTATAAAATGAAGCGTAAAGATAATCCTTCTAAAGCAGCTGTAAGTGCAGCAAGTGTTAAAGGCAATGCTGGCCCTGGCGGTGAACGTCAACATGGGATCAATAAAGTGAACAGCCAAAACAATCAGTTCAAAAAGTAAATGCTTAATTTGAGCAGCCGTCCCATATCCGGGCCGGCTTTCGCTCTATTTCTTGAATAGACCTTTTAAAACGAAAGCAATATTGGCCGGCCTCTCTGCAAGGCGGCGCATGAAGTATCCATACCAATCCGTACCATATGGAACATATACCCTTACCTTATATCCTTCTTTTACGAGTTCTAGCTGCTTCTCATTACGTATGCCATATAACATTTGAAATTCATATTGATCATCGGGAATTCCGTGCTCTTTGACCAATTCCCTCGTATAATCAATGATTTTATCGTCATGCGTGGCAACAGCGGTGTAATTGCCATTCAGCAAATGCTTCTTGATGATTTTCTTGAAATTTTCGTCCACATCATTTTTCTCGGAAAAAGCCACTTCCCTCGATTCCTTATAAGCTCCTTTAACAAGTCTTAGATTCGGATGGTATTCATTCAACTCCTCGATATCTTTTTCAGTCCGATACAGATATGCTTGGATGACAGTCCCCAATTCATTATATTCAGCCTTTAAGTTTTTGAATACATCCAAAGTCGGATTGCAGCGCGGAAAATCTTCCATGTCAAGTGTTACGAACACTTGATGTGCTTTGGCTTCATCCAAAATCCTCCGCATATTATTCATCACGACTCGTTCGGACAAATCCAAGCCCATCGAAGTCAATTTCAAAGATAACTGTGATTCCAGACTGTTTCTGGCAATCATGCGAATCGCTTCTATACACTGGTCTGCCATCTTCCTTGCTTCTTTTTCATCTTCAATGAATTCCCCTAAATAATCAATGGTTACAGCAAGCCCTTTCCTGTTTAAATCTGCAATGACGGCAGATGCCATTTCCAATGATTTTCCAGCCACGAAACGGGATGCCCCAAATCGTAACCCATATTTTTTCGCTGCCTTCGTCATGCTTTTATTCTTTGATAAAAAAAGAAAAAGGTTTCTTAATATTTGCTCCATCTGCATTCCCTCCAAATCATTTTTGGAAAATAGATGCACAAGATTATTTTACCATTTAATTCATTTTTCAGATATTTAGAAGCCAGAATAAAAAATTTCATGAAGGGAAAATTAAATTCGTTTAGAGAACACTTAAGGAGGTAGAATGATGGAACAGCAAAATTCGTTTAACAGCCCACAGCAGTCCACCGGTTTTATGAAACAACCGCCGGAATTGGTTTCGGTGAAAGACAGTTTATATTTAACCGATATGCTTGCATGGAATCTGAATGCGATTAAAAAAGCACACTTTTTTGCCGCGCAATGCAAGGACCCGCAAATCATCGATGCATTAAACCGATGCGGACTCATGCATCAGCGCCATTACGATACCATTCTGACTCATTTGGCACCAAACCAAAATCAGAATCAACAACAATTTCAGTAAAGGAGGGTTCTTGATGCCCAATCAAAACAAAGTCCAAAATCCAGAAACTCCTGTGCCAAAGACACCGCAAATGAATGATCGGGATTTTATAAACGATATGCTTACTACTGAAAAGTATTTCTGTAACTCCTTTTCCGTTGCCTTGCATGAAATGAGTAATCAATCGTTATTCCAAGACATCTTCTCCATCTCGAAAGAAAATCATGATATGCAGCGCGAGCTATACAATCTTATGTTCGAAAAAGGATGGTATAGTTTAGAAAGTGCACAACCGACCAGCTTAAGCCAGTCGTATCAACAATTTTCCGGATATAAAAGCCAATTCCCATATGGATCAAACATTCAATAAACATGCAAGCAGGAGCTGGATTCAGCTCCTTTTGTCTTTTTGCTACAAAGAAAGCCGGCCCGTGGTGGGCCGGCTTTGTAATTTAGATATCCGTTGAAAACATGTACTTCTTATAGTGATACCGAATGCTGAATATTAAGCCCATGGCCATCATGTTCCCCATTAACGAGCTTCCCCCATAACTGATGAATGGAAGCGGAATGCCCGTGATCGGTAAAAGGCCTACCGTCATGCCGATATTTTGAAAAACGTGAAACGTCAACATGCTTATAACGCCAACACAGATATATGTATAGAAGTTATTTTTCGTGTCCATTCCCGTTTTTGTTATGTGGTAAATCAATAGGAAAAATAAGGATATTATGATGCTTGATCCGATAAAACCAAATTCTTCACCGATGATACTGAAAATGAAATCCGAATGACTCTCAGGCAGATATACTTCCCTTGAGCCTATTCCCTTACCTGTGGTCTGACCGGAGCCGATAGCCAGTAAGGATTTAGTTAAGTGATACCCTTCGGAGCTCGCATAATTATATGGATCCAGCCAAGAATAGATACGTCCGAATTGATAGGATTTTACCCCTAAGTATTTTTCCAGAAGCTCTGGCTTCCAAAGGACAAAGTATAGGATCGTGGAAGCAACGACAATTCCCCCCGATACGATCGGCAAGAGAATCTTCCATGATACCCCTGATATGAAAACCATTCCGAGCATGATTGACATGATGACAAGCGAGGTACCTAAATCCGGCTGTTGCATGATTAACAATAGCGGGCCCCCGGTCACAAGACCGATTTTAACAAGCAGCCATAAATCCGTTTGAATCGTTTTCAGCGTGTTTTTAAGATGATGGTTCGATATGACATTTGCTAAAGCCAGAATCAGAAAAACCTTCATGAATTCCGAGGGCTGAATCGAACCAATTCCCGGAATGACGTACCAACTTCTTGCACCATTTATATTTGGTACGATGCTACTTGGCATAAGAATCAGCAATAATAACAAAAACAATCCGAATCCATAAGCATACCAAGATATTTTTTTCAACTGATCAGAATCCAGGGTGATAAAACCTAATACGATCCCAATCCCCACTATATACCAAAAAATTTGTTTAATTAAGAAGTTTTCAGCGTACTGTCCAGTCGTTTGGGCACTATAGATTGCTAAGCAACTTCCAACGCATAACAACAGCAATATTGTGACCAAAGAAAAATCTATTCGTGATGAAAATTTATTTTGTTCTTCCATACTTAACTCTCCCTTAAAAAGGCTCCTGCGATATATCTTTAAATACACTTATTCATTATACTTTAAACAAATAAAATCACAACTATATCGAAGAATAGTTTACAGGCTCCATGAAGTTATCCGCATGGAGCCTGCTGGGAGAGGAAACTATGAATGTGATTCCTTTGACTTCCTCCGTTTCAGGAATCTGCTCACCAGTCCATGGCTTGGGGAAAAGAGAAAGGCCAATCCGAATAATAAAGCGGCTGAACCTACCATGCAACCAGATATCGAGGCATCCAAAACGGTAGCTGAATAATAGCCGATGAGAGAACTCAGTATTCCAACACCGATACTAACCAAAATCATCCGACTTAAACGGTCTGACAGCAGATAAGCTGTTGCAGCAGGTATGATGAGCATTCCCACCACTAAAATGGAGCCTACACTATCAAAAGAAGCCACTGTAGTCAGTGAAATGAGGCTCATCAATAAATAATGAAAGAAAAGGACAGGGATTCCCATTGCAGCCGCAAGTGATGGATCAAAGGAAACGAGTTTAAACTGTTTGAAGAAAAGGAAAATCAGTATGAGATTCAAGATCAAACAACTGCCCACAATCCAAACCGCTTTTGGTCCGGCCCCGATTCCACCGATTGTCATCGTGTTCCAGGGTGTATAGGCAATTTCTCCATAAAGGACATGTTCCAGGTCAAAATCTATTTGTTGTGTATACAAGCTCACCAGTACAATCCCCGTTGCAAAAAGGGATGTGAATACAATCCCGATTGCTGCGTCAGATTGAACGCCCGACGATTGGAAAAGCTGGATTAAGAATACTGTAAGTAAGCCTAGCGCAGCTGCCCCGATCAGCATTGGAACCGAGTCACGAGTCCCGGTTATTAAAAATGCCAATACGATTCCGGGTAACACGGAATGACTGATGGCATCCCCTATCAACGTCATTTTCCTGACTATTAAAAAACACCCTAATACACTGCATGAACTCGCCACTAATGCTCCTACTAAGATAATCCAAAAATCATTCATGATGGATGGCTCCCTTTCCTTCTTTCCTGTTCGAGAGAATATTTCTTTTTCGTCGATACCCTTCTCCATACAGATGAAAGCACTCCACGTTTAGGTGCAAAAAGCATGGAAAAGAAAAACCATACCGTCGCTGATAAAACAATTAACGGTCCTGTTGGCAAATCATTGACAGTTGTACTGATTAACGTGCCGGATACACCACTCAACATTCCGAATATCCCAGAAAGGATGACCATGATATGCAGCCGCTCTGTCCAGTACCTCGCAGAAACCGCAGGCGTGATTAGTAGAGATGCCATCAATACGACACCAACGGCTTGGATACCGATCACTACAGCTGCCACGATCAGCATCATGATGAAATAATCCAGAAAAACGACCGGCAGTCCCATCCCCTTGGCAAAACCAGGGTCAAAGGACAGTAGCTTGAATTCTTTAAAAAACACGGTACAAGTGAAAATGAGTATAAAGGAAACCGTCATCATCATATATACATCGGACATGACCATTGATGCCGTCTGGCCGAATAGAAAGGTATCCAACCCACTCTGGTTTCCATACTCGCTCTGCTGGATTTGTGTAAGCATGACAATTCCGAAACCAAAGAAGGAAGATAAAACAATTCCCAAGGCCGCATCCTGCTTGATCTTACTGTATCTCGTGAGCACACTGATCAAGAAAACAGCCACTAAACCTGCTAGTGCCGCACCAATCAAAAAGAAGGAAGTGGATTTCACCCCTGTTAATATAAAAGCGACGCAGATTCCGGGTAACGCTGCATGTGCGAGCGTGTCTCCAAGCAAAGACTGCTTTCTGAGGTAGGCGAAACTGCCGATGACTCCACTGCTTAATCCGAGGAACATCGTCCCAAGCAAAATCCACCTTGTATTAGGATCTGTAATAATATCCAGTATGTTCATCGTGTACACCTCATTTTAATAAAAGGCCGGACTTCGTGTCTGATAGTATCGCCAGGCGGCCTCCGTAAGTTTCCTGTAAGTATTCAGGAATGAAAACTTCTTCTGTCGGACCTATTTTCATCACCTTTTTATTCAGTAACATCGTCCAGTCAAAATATTCCTTTACAGTCGATAGATCATGGTGCACAACAAGAACGGTTTTGCCTTTTCCCTTCAATTCCATCAGCAATTGTATGATTGCTTTCTCGGTTGCTGCATCTACCCCTACGAACGGTTCATCCATAAAATAAATATCCGCTTCCTGGGCCAATGCACGAGCCAGGAAAATCCGTTGCTGCTGTCCGCCCGAGAGCTGGCTGATCTGGCGGTTAGCGTATTCAACCATCCCCACTTTATCCAGGCACTCCATCGCCTTCTGCCTTTCAGCCTTCCCTGGTCGCTTCAGCCATCCGAGGTGACCATATCTACCCATCATCACTACATCTAGCGCGTTGGTTGGAAAATCCCAATCTACTGATTCCCGCTGTGGTACATAGCCAATACTCTTCCTCATCGATTTATAAGTAGATCCCTTTATTGTAATTTCTCCCGATATTTTTGGAATCAATTCGAGTATTCCCTTTATCAAGGTCGATTTCCCTGCTCCATTGGGGCCTATAATACCGATTAAATTCCCTTCCGGCACCTCAAATGAGACATCTTCAACAACCGGTTTCTTATGATATGCAATCGTTAAATTCTCGACCTTCAAAGCTGCTTGATCCATCTTTTTTCCTCCCCTTATTTCAAAGCATGGACGATGGTTTCTGTATTATGACGGACCATACCGATATATGTTCCTTCTTCCGTCCCTTTTTCACCCATCGCATCCGAGAATAATTCACCGCCGATTTTCACTTTGTGCCCTTGCTTCCCAGCTCCTTGAATGACAGCCTCGATAGCCTTCCTTGGCACGCTGGACTCTATGAAAATCGCTTTTATTTTGTTCTCCACAAGGTAATTCCGCATATCCGTCACATCTTTTGATCCATATTCCGATAATGTATTGATCCCTTGAAGCCCTCTTACGTCCAAACCATAGGACTGACCGTAGTATCCAAAAGCGTCATGTGCTGTAACGAGCACCCGTTGGTCTTCTGGTATTTTATTTATTTCATCTTGAACATATTTATCAAGTTCCTCCAACTGCTGAACATACTCTTCATAATTATCAAGAAACTCTGCTTCATGATCTGGATCATTGGCAATCAACTCTTTCTTCACTGACTCCGCCGCAACCATCCAGAGCTTTACATCAAACCATACGTGGGGATCATGTTCCGTTGCACTCACTTTACGGAGTTGTTCCTCCTTGAAGTCCTCCGTTACGGCAATCGTCGGTTTATCCTTGCTCATCATTTCAAAGATATCCGTCATTTTTCCCTCTAGATGGACCCCGTTATAAAAAATCATATCTGCCGAATCCAGTGTCTTCACATCGCCCTGTGTCGCTTTATAAAGATGGGGATCCACTCCGGGTCCCATTAAACTGGTGACCTCGACATGTTTACCGCCAATATTCTCAACCAAGTCCCCTATCATTCCTGTCGTAGCAACTACGTTCAACTTGCCATTGTCCTTATCCTGTTTGGTCGTGTCATTGCCGCACCCCGTTAAAATCAGCATTGCAGCAAGAACGCCCCCAATAGATTTTAGAAAACCCATCATATTCCCTCCCCTTTTTCGTTTCCCTAAAAATGTTTACCGTATGCAAAATTAAGTGTAAATTTTTTTACATTGTCGTAAATGCTAAAAAGTTTCCTCTGTACAACTTATTTTATACTATACACAATTATACAAAAAAAGTGCAACTCTTTTTTAACATTTCAAAAAGGCCAATGTCTTTTACACACAGCAAAAACTGTCTGGAATCTCTACTAGGGAGCTTCCAGACAGTCAGTCATTTCTATAGGTACATGAAACGTAACGATGAAGTTATATTTATATTGTGGAGTTGTTATGGTGAATATAAACTAGGGAAGCTTTTTTCTAATGTTTATGATGGGACGACGTGAAATTCGCGAGTAAATGCGCGGTTTTCACGAGTAAAACGCTAAAACTCACGAGTAATCGCGGATTTCAAGGGGGATATTTTCATAGTAGTATCAAGCTTGTACTGCTCCATCATTTTTCCGGCTTCAAAGATATTGCCAAGTACGCCAATCCCAATTCGATACCGCAAAGTACAATCAGGCTGATTAAAGTTTGGACCATCATGATTTCCTCCTCCTCTAAGACTTAAACCAATCTTAAAGGATGAAACCCATACCAGAACAAGACCCTTTCTGTAAAAATCTTCAGTAGCCTTATTCTGCTCTCTTGCTCTGAAATGGGTTTCATACGGTACAATATAAAAAAAGAAAAAACGGTGATCCTATGACAAATATTAAAGAAATCGCTCAATTTGCAGGTGTATCTGTCTCAACAGTGTCTCGCGTATTGAATAATCATCCATATGTAAGCCCTGATAAAAGAGAGAGCGTTTTACAAGCCATCGATCGCTTGAATTACTCAAGAAACATCAATGCCATACATCTTTCGAAGGGCAAAACGAATCTTATCGGCATTATCATCCCTTTCACCAATCACCCCTATTACGGGGCAATCGTGCACGGAATTACTAAGCAGGCTAACGCAATAGGCTGCCATATAGTCATCTTTGAAACCCATTATGAAAGAGAGAAAGAAATTCAAGCGTTGAATATGCTGCAAATGAAGCAACTTGATGGCATTATCGTTTGTTCAAGAATTTCGGAAATGAAAGTCCTATTGGAATATCAAAAATACGGTCCGATTATTTTATGTGAAGATACAGCCCAGGCTGAATTATCGTCGATCAGCATAGATCATTATGCAGCCTTTTCCTGTGCCCTTGAATACGTGATTGCTAAAGGATATAAGAAGATTGGTTACAGTCTCGGCCGTAAAAAGAGCAGGAACAGTTTTCTTCGAACAAAGGCCTTTAATGATATCATGAGAAATCATCAACTTATAAACAATAAAGAATGGCAGTTTGAAGGCAGTTATCACATCAAAGACGGTGAACAATTGTTTCAGGTGTGGAATTCGATGATGGATAAACCGGAAGCTATCATCATCACTAATGATGACACGGCTGCTGGATTCATTCTTACTGCTAAGAAATCGGGAATAACAGTTCCAAACGATGTCGCCATCCTCGGCTTCAATAATGATAGCCTTAGTGAGATGCTCGACATCACGACCATTTCCTTGCCGCTGGAATGGATCGGTAAAATGGCAGTGGATCTATTTGAGAATCCTGAAGTAATCGAACATGTGAAGCTGGACTACGCCCTTATAAAAAGAAAGAGCGTTTAATGTTATTTTTGTATGTCGCAATTTGATTATTTCCTTTTGCCAACCCTTCTAGAACTAGGAAAAAATAACCACATAAAATAATGATTGCGATATCTATTAGAATATTTTATAATTTTGATATAGTAAACTTTACTCAATTACTAGCAATCAATTAATGATTTCAGGAATATCTTGAGTAATATCGTACGACGTCAACAATGCTGGCGCGACGATTTAAGAAAATTGAATACTTCCTCATTTACCGATGAGTTAGAGGCTGCAGCTTATAAAAGTAAAACGGACGAGATTCTGGAAAATTCAAGACTCCGTTTGAAAGGATAAGTTGCCGAAGTTTGGGTATATTCCATGTATATCCTTGCTGGCGGTGTTACCGAACAGGAACATCACTGTCACGTTTTTCTAAAAACGTGGGGAGCTATCTTCGGAAGGATAAACGGGTTTATTATAAACAGCCGTCGATCTTTTTCGACTGCTGTTTTTTTATATTTCGTTCCCTTCCAATAAAAAGGAGTGTAACATCAATTGTCAAATTCACAAAAAGCATCAAGCCCTACTGAATTGAAAAGGAGCCTGAAAGCGCGGCACTTAATGATGATTTCATTGGGTGGAACGATTGGAACAGGTTTATTTTTAGCAAGTGGCGGTGCGATTCATTCGGCCGGACCTGGCGGTGCCTTGGTGGCATACGCGGTCATCGGCATCATGGTTTATTATTTAATGACAAGTCTCGCAGAAATGGCATCGTTCATGCCGGTGGCCGGTTCATTCCGTGTTTATGCTTCCAAATTCGTCGACCCGTCTTTCGGTTTTGCGATTGGATGGAACTACTGGTATAACTGGGCAATCACCATTGCCGCCGAATTGGCAGCCGTTGTCTTAATTATGAAGTTCTGGTTTCCTGATAGTCCTTCCTTTATCTGGAGTGGTATCGCGTTAATCATTATGTTTCTTATTAATTATATGTCCGTTAAAGGTTTTGGCGAGGCCGAGTTCTGGTTTGCTATGATCAAAGTCGTGACAGTCGTCATTTTCTTGATCACTGGGGTTCTGATCATTCTCGGAATCATGGGTGGGAATGACCCAATTGGTTTTTCAAATTTCACTATGGGTGATGGCCCCTTTAACGGTGGTTTCTTCACGATCTTAGGCGTTTTCATGGCTGCCGGTTTCTCGTTCCAAGGAACGGAATTGCTTGGAGTGACGGCTGGTGAAAGCGAAGATCCAGAAAAAAATATCCCAAAGGCGATCAGATCCGTTTTCTGGCGCATCATTTTATTCTATATCCTTGCCATTTTTGTAATTGGTATGATCATTCCGTTTACTGATTCACGTTTATTGAGTCAAGATGTTGCCGTCAGTCCATTTACGCTCGTATTTGAACGTGCTGGCCTTGCATTTGCAGCATCCATCATGAACGCGATCATTTTATCATCCGTACTCTCTGCCGGTAACTCTGGCATGTACGCTTCAACTCGTATGCTCTGGGACTTGGCACGTGATGGGAAAGCGCCAAAATTCCTTGGAAAGTTAGATAAAAGAGGAGTACCCGTGAATGCACTTATCGTGACTTCTTTAGTTGGCTGCGTTGCATTCTCAGCTTCATTTTTCGGAGATGGTGTCGTTTATATCTGGTTATTGAATGCTTCAGGTATGGCTGGATTCGTAACATGGGTCGGGATAGCGCTTGCCCACTATCGGTTCCGCAAAGCCTACGCAGCTCAAGGCCTTGATTTGAATGCTTTACCATACAGGGCCAAAGGCTTCCCATTCGGGCCTATATTCGCACTTGTTCTATGTATTATCATTATCATTGGGCAAGGCTATCAGGCTTTCAGCAGCAACGGGATCGACTGGAATTCAATGTTCGTTTCCTACATTGGCTTGGTTCTATTCTTCGTCCTATGGTTCGGCTATAAAATTAAGCACAAAACGAAAATCATTCCCCTTGAGGAATGTGATCTTAAATCAAAATAGTACGTAAAAAGGACATGGTCTCCTCAAATGAAGGAGACCATGTCCTTTTTTCATTTCAAATGATAAACACGACATTCATATGGACTCAGAGGTTTGATGGAGATCCCCTCTCCCTCCTGTTCATAATTGCCGATCAGCCTTGTACTAGAATAGGAATGTAGCTCTTCTGGCAAAGAAAAGGAGGCATGCTCCTCTTTAAAGTTGCATAGCACCAGCAGCTTTTCATCATCAAGCGTTCTCGTATAGGCAAATATTCGTTCATCATCGGGCAAGAGCAGTTCAAAACGGCCGTAAACGATGATTTCATGCTGTTTGCGTAATTGGATAAGACGTTTATAAAAATGAAAAATGGAATTCTGATCATTGTAGGCTCTTTCTGCATTAATCTCGGGAAAATTCGGATTAACCTTAATCCAAGGAATCCCTTTCGTGAATCCTGCATTCCGGGAGTCATTCCACTGCATCGGTGTCCTCGCATTATCCCGGCTGCGAGCATGGACGGCTGACATCATCCGCTCTTTTGACCAGCCATGTGAATTGACGAGTTCGTCATATGAATTCAGCGTTTCGATATCCCGGTATTCATCCATGCTTTCAAATGCAACATTGGTCATGCCCAGCTCTTCCCCTTGATATATATATGGTGTCCCTTGAAGCATATGAAGACAAGCGGCAAGCATCTTTGCGCTTTCAATACGGTACTTTCCATCGTTCCCAAACCTTGAGACAATCCGGGGCTGATCATGGTTGTTCCAGTATAAACTGTTCCAGCCATTGCCCTCTAAACCAGTTTGCCACTTGGATAG
Source organism: Peribacillus sp. NPDC060253 (assembly GCF_042727425.1). Classification (NCBI taxonomy): domain Bacteria; kingdom Bacillati; phylum Bacillota; class Bacilli; order Caryophanales; family Bacillaceae; genus Peribacillus; species Peribacillus sp. NPDC060253. Next base: position 68,925 of record NZ_JBHXAS010000007.1, on the reverse strand, counting down.
AATACGCTTTAAATCGCTTAGCTTCCACTTATCGTTACTCCATTTCCCTGCTGGTCCGCCCCCCAAATCCATATGTTCGAATTGAAAGACCATATGTAGCTCATTACGATCTTTTCCTGTGAACAATTGCGCTTCCTCCGGGGTGACGCCTGGCATTTCCCCAACGGTAATCACGTCATATCCAGATAGGACCCGATGATTGATTTCCTGTAAAAACTCATGTATACGCGGGCCATTCAGGAAAAAAGGACTTCCATCGCCATACTTCTTCTCATGATGAACGGTTCCATCTGAATAGCTCTGATCCTTTGAGAGGAAGTTGATGACATCCATCCGAAAACCATCGACACCTTTATCCAACCACCAGGTCATCATGCTGTAGATTTCTTCACGAAGCTTAGGGTTCTCCCAGTTTAAATCCGGCTGTTTCTTGCTGAATAGATGTAAATAAAATTCATCCGTTCCTTCATCATATCCCCATGCCGAACCTTTAAAAATGGACTCCCAATTATTTGGCTCGGCTCCATTCTTCCCAGGTTTCCAAATATAAAAATCACGCTTTGGATTATCTTTTGAGGATCGGGATTCCATGAACCAAGAATGTTCATCCGAGGAATGATTGACCACAAGATCCATTATGATTTTCATTCCTCGTTCATGCACGGCCTTCAGCAACAATTCAAAATCAGTCATGGTTCCGAATTCTGTCATGATTGATTGATAGTCACTGATATCATACCCATTATCATCATTAGGAGATTGATAAACAGGTGAGAGCCATAACACATTCACACCCAACTCCTGTAAATAATCTAGTTTCATCAATATGCCATTTAAATCCCCTATCCCATCTCCATTACTATCCATAAAACTCCGGGGGTACACTTGATACACAACTGCCTCTTTCCACCATGTTTTGTACATGCCTTTCCTCCCTTCTTTAAACGCATTGACATTTACACCAATACCCCTATTATAAAGAGGAAAACTTCAGAATATTCTTCTTTTATTCCGCTATTCCCGTTTGAATCATTTCAATATCCAGATCCACTTCAATTGGAATATGAGGATATGCTATCTCCCAATGTTTTAGATTGAAATCCCTTGTTTTATTTTTAGCCATATCACCAAGTGCAATCGGATCTATATTGTTATCCTGAAACATGGTTACCATCTCATTTAATTTTTCACCCATGACATGTTCTGCTTTAGCTTCAATTTTTTTCACGTCAACCGGATTGCCCAAGTCATAACCTTGAACCTCTAGCAGATTCGCTTTTAAATTCACTTCAATCCTGACCTTCGGATTTTGATTTGCATTCGAAATATCATAATGGACTTTTGATTCCACGTTATTGATTTCTGTATATTCATTTTCCTTCCATTTAATCTCATAGCTCCCCAGCTTAAAGTTTTCACTAAGGACCTTGAATAAAAATCCATCCTCATAAGGAATGTATTTACCAATATACCTGTCCCTTTTAAATAGGGCGATTCCTTTTACCCGTATTCTCTCTTCCGCTATTTCCAATAGCGGCAAGACCGGATCAATTCCTTTACCATGACATGCATATAAATACCTGTGCAAATCTACATCAGGTAAATTAGTCCTGATATTCTGTTCGATCAACTCTTTCACTTGAACCCCTGGAGTTTTAATTAATTTCGGTTCCATTTTAACTAAATCCTCCGCTTTTCCATGGACGATCGCTAAATACAAATCCCGTCCCACCATTGGGTCTCGCCTATATGTATCGACGTAATCATTCAAACCTTTTCTTGCCAATTCTTCGCCATAAAGAATGACTGTCAGTCTCCCGCCGACAATTGGAAATGGTGTTTTGGCATTTTCTTGCTGACGAGCTGCCTTTACATCATGGGTGATCGCTTCATATACTTCCTTACCCAGACTTTCCTCACCAGGCTGAGGAACGCTGACAACAACCGTACCTTTAATTTTATTACTGCCGGCATCATCATAACCAACGATTTCAGCAATTAAAACATCTTCTAATATTTGCTTTTCCACCCCGCAAGCCGTCATTAAGAAGCAACCTAATGTAATCAAGAGCAAATGGAATTTCATGGTTTATGACCCCTTACTTTATAAACGATCGACTGCCATAAGAATAAAAGAGGAATGTACAAATAAATGATATAAAAACCTATTTGAGAAAAGAGTGTGTTAAACCTATCGATCTTAACGCGGTTATCCAAGAAAAAACAGGACACTAAAATGACAAGCAGGATGATAACTAGCATCTTCCTCTGTCTAACCCCGAATACCCTTTTTGCTGTTCTGCTCGCTGCCCATATCCCTAGGCAAACATTCGGGAGAACCATGAACATCCATACGGAAACCCCTATGTATTCGAACCTTTCAATGAATGGAAGGTCTACAATTTTCCATAACGTCAAAGTTGCCCAAATTACATCCTTCAGCTGTTCCTGATGATAGTAGGCTAATGAAACAATAATGGTTACTAAGTAAATCAACATTGTACACACCACCCCTAATTGGGCCCACTTTTGAGAGTGTTCACGCCTTTTTATGAATGGATAAAAAATCAGGATCAATTCAAAACCAAGATAGTTCAGGGTCATTTTCTTACAAGCCTTCATGATTTCCAAAAAAGAATGATCAAGAAAGGGACCCAAGTTTCCGAAGTGGGCATGCTTAAGTGGGAAATAATTCAAAAGGAATAACGGCGATCCGATAATAAGTCCGATTATACAAAAGCCAGTAATGACCCTGAACCCTCCTACAACATAGCTATAAACGAGAATAAGAATGATGGTTAATAGCATGAGAACATTAACACTAGGGAACATCCAAACCTGAATGACTTCTAAATAAGTCCTGATAATAATGATGGAAATCAAGATAAAGTAGAGGATGAACAAAATATTGAAACCATTTCCTACCCATTTACCAAACAAATCTTGATGGATGGCGATCAAATCAAGCGTTTGTGGACCCCTGCCTAAAATTTTGTAGCACATCCACAGAAGAATATTTATGATTAATCCTGAAATTATGACGGATATCCAGGCATCTTGCCCAGCTTCTTTCGCTATGACCCGTTCAAATCCCAATATCCCTACTCCAATCTGCATACCGGGCATGAGGAAAAAAACTAAAAAGGGAGAAATTAATTTCGTTTCATTTGGTTTCACTTCCATGCTACTCACCGCTTTCTACGTCTTATTCATCAATATCACTTTGAGAGTTTTGAGTTTTTTCCTTCTTTCTTATCCTTATTCGATCTTCCGTCCGCAGAAATTGTGGGCGTTTTATCTGCTTTGAAAAAGGCAGGCGAATTAAACTATCTTTAAAGTCAGGTAACCTTAACGGGTAAAGAGGTTCTAAATATGGACTGCCAAGCGACGTCAATTTCAATAAATGACTTAAAATGAATGCACTGCATAAAGCCAATCCAAACAGTCCGTATAATTGAGCTGCAAATAGAAAAGGGAAGCGGATCAGACGAATCGTATTACTGATTTGGTAAATCGGCAACGTAAATGAAGCAAGGGCAGCCAAAGCGACAAGCATCAATAGGACATTACTGACAAACCCTGCTTCAACAGCGGCTGAACCAATGACGATACCCCCAACAATACCGATGGTGGAGCCAACCTTAGCAGGAAGCCTTACCGCCGCTTCCCTCAGTAATTCAATAGTTCCTTCAAGAACGATTGCTTCCAAGATCGGCGGAAAAGGGATCACTCCCCTGGAGGATATCAAAATGGGCAACAAATCTGTCGGGATCACCTGATAATGATAGGTTAAAACGGCAACATACAGAGGAGAAGATAAAATGGAAAAGAGGACGGCGAAAAGACGAATCAAACGAAATGAAGTACCAAGATTCCAAATTTGAAAATAATCTTCAAATGACGAAAAAAACGAAATGATGGTGTTAGGGCCAATTAATGCATGTGGCGACCCATCAAGCATTATCCCTATTTTCCCTTCCGATAATACACTGGCCAAATGGTCAGGACGTTCAGTATCAATGAGCTGCGGAAACATCGAATTTCGATTATCCGTGATCATCTGGCCTACAAACGAAATATCGACGATCGTATCATAATCTATATCATCTATTCTTTGCATGACTGTATCAATGAGCTGCTGATTAACAATGCCATCTATATAAAGAACGACTAACCTTGTTTGTGAGATGCTCCCTACCCGAAATTCCTTGGACTGCAATTCAGGAATGGGCAGCCGATTACGAATTAGATTCAAATTCGTATCAAGTGATTCAACAAAGGCTTCCTTAGGGCCAGCGACCGTATATTCCGACTCAGGTATGGATGTTTGCCTTTTCACACTGTGACCGCATGGAATCAGCAAACACTTTTCATCAGATTTTTTGTATCGGATCATGATCGAACCCGCCAAAACCAACCTTTTAATGACGCTTATATCCGTTGTCTCTTTTATATCTTCCATTGGAATATCGTCTTTTAATTGTTGTAGATCCTTTTTTGGTTGATTAGAGATGACCGCCAATACTTGTTCGTGGAGCTGTTGAGCACTAGCCAGTGATTTAAAGTAGGAAATGGTATACCCATCTTCATTCGGGAATTGGAAGGTAAGAAAATCATTGGATGCTTCAAACCTTTTAAGCAGTTCATAAAAATCATTAGAATTATCCTGAAAAGCTGTTGCATCCGTTTCCTCTTTGCCCTTAAAAAACTTCATTACTCCACCTCCTATTCCCTGTCCTTTTGTTTTTTAGCTTACCCAATTATTGTAACCACCCTCTATAAAGTTAGTCATGAATGCCGATATCCATAAGACCGATCCGATTGTGTTACCCATGGTTATTTCATTCCTTAAAACAGGAAAAGACCTATCCGGAGTTAGGAATAAATCCTCGGATAGGTCTTTGTTTTTCATTCATTTAATTTTTCACCTTTTACCTTGAGCTTGGAAAAATGCGTGTTACAAGCTCACGGAACTCATCAACGAATCCTGCAACGGGTTTTCCATTCTGAATGTCATTCACATATCCATTCATTCTTTGAACAAAGTCAGGGTTAGTCGACACATACACTTTGTCTACAGATGGGTCGGCTCCCCTTACTGCATCAGCTACTCTTTTTTTCAGGTCATCCGAGATATCCTTATCGTTATCTGCATCGTCATTTAATACAGCACCTACATATGCATGATGGTCAGTCACAATGACTTTGGCGCTCTTTATATCCTTCAAGGCTTCGACGCGATTTGAGATATCATCAGATACCCTCATATCGTTTACGCCATTATCATTATTTTGATTATCATTTATATTTTGCCTTGTGTCGCTAACCTTCATCGGATTATCATAATTATTCTGATTAGTACGATTCAGACCAAGATTCTCACTGGCACCTTCCTTATTATTCGTAGCACAACCAGTAATCAGTAGAAGCATCATCGCACTTGATACTATCGCTTTGTAATTCATTTTTTCACTCCTCTCAAATTGTTTAACATTACTATTTGCAAGGAGTGGGTTGATTATTCACAAGAAATGACCTTCAGACTGATAATTCCTACCAAAACCAACGAACACTAAACCACTTGAATCCATCCAATTACAGGAAAAGCCCAAAAGGTCATGAATCATAACCTCCTGGGCTTTTTCCCTCCGTTTTATACATTACTGTTGGACCATTCCTGTTAATCATTTTATTATGCATCGCTTCTGTTTCTTAGCTTTAACTTGTCACCTTTAATTGAAAACCAAATATGTTTAAAGGGCTCAGGTGTTTGTTTAGCAGCATCGACTGTATATTGAACGGCCTCTTTTTTATATTGTACATCTTCAGTGATTTCTTGCTGTGTCATGGCGAGTTGATCTGTCTCTGATTTAATCTGATCTGTTTTTGCCTGAATGCGCGTAACCGTTTCAGTCACATTTTCGATTGTCGGCTTCGTTTCCTTAAATGTTTTGAAAGCGAAAAAAGCTAAATAGATAATTGATCCGATAAAGAGGGCAAGACTAATGTAAACAATAATCACCTATGATTCCTCCTTCATTATTTACCTTTACTATACCCGTAACACTTAAGCAGAAAACGATTCCCCATGTATTTTCTTTTATGCCTGGTCATATTATTGAAAGAAAGAAAAAGGAGGAATGAAAATGAATCATATGCCTCTGCTTAAAGCCTGTTTTAAAGCTGGGATACACTTTATTAAACACCTAACGATACAGCAGGCTGCCACCATAGCAGGAATCATTTTTTTAATCATTCATCCAGAAATTTTAAGTCCAATTTGGCTTACATTGGCAACCTCTGTCTTGGTATTGCTCTTACTTTGACGAATGTTGATTCCTCATTAGTGAACATCCGTAAACAGGCTCCATTAAATACCTCTTCGCTACACTTGCATTCGTATCAGGAAGAGGTTAGAGGGAATACTGACATTTTCCGCTTGGTGACACTAGGGAATGAAACAAACTATTATACACATACGGAACTTGAAGGCTGCACACAGCAGCTTATAGTATACTCCATTCATGAACATGAAAAACCGATACTCGATGATATCCTTATAACCGCTCTTTATTTGGTCAGTTACCCTCTGTTTTTGAAATAGGCGTCGAGAGATGAATGATCCACACTCATTCGAATCCAGTCTACAGGTACTTTTTCTAAACGATATAACATGATCCCTATCTAGAAAGACTATGTCCAACCAAGGCTATCACACATGCTGCAAAAGGGGATTTCATTTTACCCTCCCGTCCCATAAAGTTTAATCAAACGTTTGATTAAACAGGGATTTGCCTTGAACTCCTTGAGTCATACGCTCCCTCACCCTCCATATATCACTTCTCCACATTTATCATTCTTGAATAAAACGCCTTGAAATTAATGATTAGAAAATTGTGATAATTGTGTATAATTAGGCTATATTCAAACACTCAAGGAGGGATCATATTCATGGATACTCTTATTCAACAGTTCAGGAATTTACCAACCACAGCCATTTCGGATGCAATGGAAGGATTGAACAATCTGGAATCGGGCATTAAACCCTTAAAAGAAGAATATCATGTTGCAGGAAGAGCTTTAACGGTACAGGTGCCCGTAGGTGATAATTCTGCCGTCTTGAAAGCAATCGGTGAGGCTCGTCCGGGCGATATAATAGTCGTTGATAGCAAAGGAGATACATACCGGGCAATAGCTGGGGACTTTGTTGTAGGCATGATGCAGACTATGGAAATTGGCGCTCTCGTAGTCGATGGTGTCATTCGTGATCTGAAAGCCATCAAAGATCTGAATTTCCCTGTATTCAGTAAAGGGACGACCGTTGCATCAAGTGGTAAGGCCGGTGTAGGGGAAACCAATATCCCGATCTCATGTGGAGGTGTCACCGTATTTCCAGGTGATATTATCATAGGGGATGTAGATGGTGTCGTCGTCGTGCCACAAGCTATGGGTGAAGAAATCCTGATGAAAGCAAAAGATAAAATGTTGAAAGACGTAAAGCGTGAAGAAAAGTATGCAGGAAAGCCTGAAGAAATAAAAAAGTATATTGCCATGATGACCAATCAAGCATGATCTAATGCATATAAAAAACAGGCAGGAAGCCTTTGCTTCCTGCCTGTTTTTTCGTAAAGCCTTATTTATCGGTCTTATCTTCCTTTGAACCTTCTTCATCATATGTGTAATCATAATCAGTAGGGTCTATCGGTTTAAAACCATTTGGAGTATAGAAACGGAGTAAGTCCCCGTTCACTACTTTATCGGATAAATTGAGCATCGTTTCAGCTCTCTTTTTATAATTGAGGATGTCATCATTTTCCTCGACCAATTCCCCTGTATCCGTATCGTAGTATTTCCCTTTAATGGAAGTGACATCTGGTGTTACAAAATCGCCATTCCTGAAAGGTACTACTTCATTATGATCTTTTGACAATAAATCCGAACCGAATTGTACATAATCTTTAGATTCAACACCTAACAGATGCAATAAAGTCGGAAGTAGGTCAATCTGTCCTCCGTATTGGTGCATTTCCCCGCCTTCAACACCTGGAACATGAATCAATAATGGTACACGTTGCAATTGGGCATTCTCAAATGCGCCAACATCCTTGCCAAGCACTTTCGACATGGCTTCTTTATGGTTTTCGGAAATACCATAGTGATCTCCGTACATTACGATTACCGAGTTATCATATAGACCAGATTCCTTCAGATAATCGAAAAACTCTTTAAGCGCCTCATCGGCATAGCGTGCAGTCTGGAAGTAATTATCAACCGAAGCATCGCCTGTCGTTTGTTTACCGATTGTTGCTTTTTCCTGGTCCATGGCATATGGGAAATGATGAGATACTGTTATGAATTTTGTATAGAAAGGCTGTTTAAGCGTTTCTAACATTGGAATCGATTCTTTAAAGAAAGGCTTATCCATTAATCCATAACTTAGTACTTCCTCTTTATTTTCCATATTATAATGGTTTGCATCGAAGAACTGATTAAAACCAAGAGACTTATACATATTGTCCCGGTTCCAGAAAGATTTGTAATTACCATGGAACACAGCAGATGTGTATCCTTGTTGTCCTAAAATCGCTGGTGCTGCTTGATACGTATTTTGGGATCTGTTTGTGAATGCTGCCCCCTGTGGTAAACCGAACAGTGAATTTTCAAGCATGAATTCTGCATCCGCCGTTTTACCTTGGCCTACTTGATGGAAGAAATTATCAAAGTGCATGAAATCTGATTTATCATGTGCAAGTGAGTTAAGAAATGGAGTTACTTCTTCCCCATTCAATTTATAATCAATCAAGAAATTCTGCATGGATTCCAAATGCAGATAGATGACATTCTTCCCTTTAGCTGCACCAAAATACTTAGGGTTCGGTTCAGCGCTTGTTGCCTTTGTATAGTTGACCACTTCTGCGATATCCGTGCTGTTTGCAGTTGCACGCTGAGCGTATGTTTTAGTATTCTGAACGGCATCATATACCGTATAGTTGAACATGCCCAAATATTTGACGATATAGTTCCGGTCAAATGTTCTTGATAATAATTGCGGGCGATCCTTTTCAGCAAGTCCTAAATTGATTGCGAAAATTGCAAGTCCCGCTAGGTAAACCATTCCAACTGTACGGCGTTTAACTTTGAAGTCTTCCACTTTAAAGCCTTTGAATCTGTACAATACAATCAAAAGAACCGTATCAAGGAAATAAAATACATCATGAGCTTTAAATAATTCTAAAATACTCGGTCCCAAATCCCCGGCATTTTGCACTTGCGTCAAGGTTGGTATTGTAATGAAATCGGTAAATGAACGGTAGTAAACAATATTGAAAAATAACCATAGTGACAACAATAAGTTTAACCTGATGATCCATTTAAACGATTTTTTCCCTTTAGCCAATAGTGCCAGGCCAAAGAATAAAATGGCTGAGCTAATCGGGTTTATGAACAGTAAGAACTGTTGCAGGCCATTTTCAAGACCTAAGTTAAATTCAACTCGATATCCAATATAAGTTTTTATCCAAAACAAGACTACTGCAATAAAGAAAAAGCCTAGTATGTTATCTGCAAATAAATGCCGGCTTTTTTTAAGAAAATTATTCATGCTTTCACCTCTATTAATCTAGTGGTTTATTTATATAAATTTTTACATGCTTACAAAAGACGGAAAATCGCAAAACTTATGATAGCATTCTTACACTCGGATAGTCAAGATTGTGAAAACCACCTTTTGTCACATCCATAACTCTTATATCCAGAATACTTCTTTAGCTTATGAACAAGCCTTTGAAAAAATAACAGAGCTTCGCCCGTCTCAAATGCTCAGCGCGCCTATAACAAATATATAGGAACTCAATGTCTTAATCCAATAAATATCACCGTAACTTTTTGGGGTGACTGCTGATGACAGTCACTTATAAGTTTTACGTCCTTCAGGCTTTTACCATTATAAACGACTCTTTATAAAAACACCAGCACATTACAAAATATGTAAAGATATTATTCTTGGATCTTTGAAAGCTATTAGCTATACCCAGGATTCCTTTCCCGATAATTCGACAGCTGCATTGTGGCAGGTTCCCTCGTGCTTTTAAATCCCTTTCAAAACAAATGCCTGCCCTAGCCTCCCCCATTTTTCTAACTGATCCTCACACTCTGAAATTCCATTATGTAACAAATGTTTTGAAGCTTGTTTCATTCTTCCAGTTCGCGTAATATCGACAGCATTCCCGTATTGATTTCTTTTCATTAAAATTTTTCCTTTTTTATTTTAATCTCCCCTTGAAAGTAAATGGCATCAAGTATTTCCTTTATACCCTTAAGAGAAAAGCATCGCCAATTCGATTTTTCTTATGTTTAATCGATGTCCATTATTTACTTATCGTGGATATTTTTCAACCCATTAAAGGTTATATTTTCCACTATTTACTGAAATTAAAAGTGCAAAAGCCATCCTGAAACATTCATGCAAGAACGTACATCATGATTTTAAACAAAAGCGGCATTATAATAGGAAGAAACTTTTCCCCTCGGTTGTGTAATGTAGTCCTTATTTTCTTTCGAGACCTCTCAAATGGGCCCTGGCAGCCTACAAAAGGCGTGTTATATTAGCCCTTGTCCATTTTCCCCTACTTGAGATAGGAAGACGCTATAAGCCGTTATATACACACGTTTAATTTCCTCATCTATTATGATGTCCAATCCAAATGAATTTTTGAACTCTTGTTATGTATATATATTTCCAGTCAGCTTTATTATAAAAAAATAAAAAATCCTGCCCTCGATCGAGGACAGGATTGCTTTAAACCATATTTATATTACTTAAGACCTTTTGAAACTTCTTTAACCATCTCATCAACGGATTCTAATCCGCCGCCTGATAAGTACCAGTAGTTAGGGTCAAGATAAATGATGTTGCCTTCTTTGAAAGCTTTTGTATTTTTCACGATGTCATTTTCAACTGTTGTTTTCGCTGCAGCACCATCGCCGGCAACCGCATCTCTGTCTACAACGAATAGGTAGTCAGGATTCTTTTCAGCAATGTATTCGGAAGAAATACTTTGACCATGTGTCGATACTTCCAATTTATCATCTACTGCAGGTACTCCGAATACATCATGGATGATTCCAAATCTTGAATCGGGTCCGTAAGCACTTACTTTTCCACCGCTGGAAAGAACGATTAAACCAGTTTTGTCAGTTGGAGCTTTTTCTTTCAAAGCATTAATGTTTTCTTCAACACTTGCCAATTCTTTAGCTGCTTCTTCTTTTTTATCGAAGATTTTACCCAAAAGTGTTACGTTCTCTTTAAAGGATTCCATATACTTTGTTGTATCTACACCCACAAATACAGTAGGGGCAATTTTGCTTAATTCTTCATATGCTTCAGATTGACGGCCAGAAATCAGGATTAAGTCAGGAGCAATTTCGTTGATTTTCTCGAAGTCAGGCTCTTTTAATCCGCCAGCATTTTCAGTTGTGCCTTCATATTTAGAAAGGTATTTTGGAAGGCCATCATGAGGAACAGCTGCTACTTCCACACCCAATTTATCAAGAGTATCAAGAGCACCCATATCGAATACAACGACTTTTTTAGGGTTTGTTTTTACTTTCGTTTCCCCTAGTTGGTGCTTAACTGTAATTTCTTCGCTTTTAGCACTTTCTTTCTTCGTGCCTGATTCTTCTTTTTCCTTATCTGCTCCACAAGCTACAGCCACTACAGCCAGCATTGCAATTAAAAGTAGTAAAGATAACTTCTTAATCATTATGGTCACCTCGAAAAATATTTTATTATTTAAAATTACATATTGAATCCTCACCTTTCCAGGAATCCCCTCACCATTATTCCCTGCCATATAAACAGGAAGCGGCTATTATCTTGGGCGCCCGCCAACTATTAATAGCTTAATGAGGGTACAAAATGATCCTGGAACGGTTACGAACTGAAAGTAATTTAAAACCAAATGGCATGAAACTTAAGTGAAGTACACACAAATCTTATTGTCATTGATATTTTGGATTTCAATATCCATATCATAGATTTCCTTTAATACATTCGAATTAATGACTTGTTCGGTAGGTCCATTATGAACAACCTTGCCATCCTTCAATGCGACAATATAGTCGGAATAACAGGAAGCAAAATTAATATCATGAATGACGATAATGACCGTTTTTCCTAATTCATCAGCCAATCTCCTCAATACCTTCATGATTTGGACGGAATGCTTCATATCCAGATTGTTCAAAGGTTCGTCAAGAAGTACATACTCCGTGTTCTGTGCAATAACCATGGCAATGAATGCCCGTTGTTGTTGTCCGCCGCTAAGCTGGTCAAGAAATTTATCCTGCATATCGGCTAGCTCCATATATTCAATCGCTTCATCGACATAAACCCAATCCTCTTTAGTCAGTTTACCTTGTGAATAGGGAAACCGGCCAAAGGCGACGAGTTCACGAATCGTTAAACGGATATTGATGTGATTAGCCTGCTTTAAGATGGCGATCTTTTTTGCAAGTTCATTGCTATTGAATTTCCCCATATCCTTGCCGTCAATCAAGACTTCTCCCAAATCCCGGGTAATGAGCCGGCTGATCATCGAAAGGACTGTACTTTTCCCCGCTCCATTAGGACCGATGAAGGAAGTGATTTTCCCTTTCTTAATTTCAATGGAAACATCCTCGACAACCGTTTTATTATTATATTTTTTGAATAAATTTTTCACTTCTACCATGATTTATTCTCCTTTAATAGAAGATAGATGAAATAGACACCGCCAACAAAGTTGATAATGACACTCAATGTGGTAGAGAACGTAAAGATCCTCTCTACAATGAATTGGCCGCCGACCAAGGCAATCACACTGATCAGCATTGCACCCGGGATGATATGTTTATGTTGATAGGACTTAATGAATTGATAAGCCACATTTGCAACAAGTAATCCGAGGAACGTGATCGGACCGATCAGGGCCGTTGAAATGGAAATTAAAATCGTAACAACGATTAAAACCCGTTTCGTGACAAAATCATAATCCACACCCAAGTTTATGGCTTGGTCCCTTCCAAGGGACATGACATCTAAATACTTCAAAAATCTCATGAAATAGATCATTGCAGCTATCATGAGGATAATGGCTAACGTTAACAGGTCCGTGTTGACATTATTGAAGCTTGCGAACATTTTATTTTGAATGATTTGAAATTCATTCGGGTCAATCAATACCTGCATAAATGAAGACATGCTGCCGAATAAGGTCCCAAAGATGATGCCGATCAGCAATAGGAAGTAAATATTGCGGTTTTTCTTGAACATGAACTTGAACAGCAGGCTGGAAAAAATAAGCATCGCCGCAAGTGTAATCAGGAAATTGAGATTTTTATTCATGATCATGATATGCGTTGAACCGAAGAGGAAAATCACTCCCGTTTGGATCAGCATATACATGGAGTCCAACCCTAAAATGCTTGGTGTCAGGATTTTATTATTCGTGACTGTCTGGAAAATCACTGTTGAAAAAGCTATTGCACAACCAACCACGATGATGGCGATGATTTTGATAACCCTTCTTGGCAGTGCATAATCCCAATTCGGGCCAAGGTCCCAAAAGATATAACCTGCCGTTAAAGTTGCTGCAAGAACAGCTAATATAATGATTCTAATTTTATTATTCATATGCCTTTCTCCTCATTATCAGATAGATAAATACGGCGCTTCCTATCACACCAACTACGAGTCCGATCGGGATTTCAAATGGATATATGAGGATCCTGCCCTGAATATCGCAGATCAATAGGAATACTGCCCCTAGCAATGCTGTATGAGAAAGACTCTTTTTTAAATTGTCACCAAGGTAAAGGGATACAATATTTGGTACGATCAAGCCTATGAAAGGAATCGTTCCCACCGTTAACAGGACGACAGTTGAGGATAAAGCAACGATGATTAACCCAAAATTGACGATAAGCTTATAATTGAGTCCTAGGTTGATAGCAAACTCCTCACCCATCCCTGCCACAGTGAATTTATTGGCAAAGAAATATGCGAGAATGACTAGAGGGATACTTACATATATAAGTTCGTACCTTCCCGACATGATCATCGAGAAGTCCCCATTCATCCAAGTGTTGAGGCTTTGGATCAAATCATATCTATAGGCAAAGAAAGTCGCGATGGATCCGACGATATTGCCAAACATCAAACCAACCAATGGGATGAAAATCGTATCCTTATATTTAACTTGATCAAGAATTTTCATGAACAAGAATGTACCTGCCAATGCGAATATGAAAGCGAATGCCATTTTCTCGGTAAGTGCTGCCGAAGGAAAAATGATAATGGCAAGAAGAAGTCCAAGCCTTGCAGAATCCATGGTACCGGCAGTCGTCGGTGACACAAACTTATTGCGGCTCAATTGCTGCATGATCAGGCCGCTTATACTCATCACCACGCCGGCAATGATTATTGTCACCATTCTAGGAAAACGGCTTTGCAGCATGATTTGCACTTTATCATCACTTAGATTCAATAAATCAAGAGGGGTAATATCTTTTACACCAATGAATAATGAAGTAAATGATAAAACAATTAACGCCATGACTAAATATCTTATCTTCATCTACATTTCCTACTCTTCCTATCTCAGTAAATACAGCGATAATATTTTTAATTAAAGATATATGAATACAGACTATTGTAAACACCCATTGAAACAGAATCATTAGTTACAAGGATCTTCCACTTGTGATAATGAGATTCATTATCATTATCACATTAACTCTTATTCTATCATTACTTTGACAGGTGTCAACATATACAAGGGAATTACTTTGATAAATTATGGATAGTCTTTTGTAGTGAATTTGGATTATCCTTTCATGCATTTCGTTACAGAAAATGATAAAATCAAAATAACAAATATTTACTCTTCTAACGAAAGTAGCGATATAATGAAAAATTTCTTTTCCAAAGTGTTCACTAAAAAAGAGAAAATCCAGATTGAATTTTGCCAAAATAATTTAGATCTCTTCCTTAATGAACAAACTGTTACTGAATATGGTAAGTTCCTAGCGAATCCGAGGATTCAATATAAGGAATATGAATGCTTAAGTGAATGTAAACTTTGTAAGACAACCCCCTACGCAAAAGTGAACGGCCAAATAATGAGCGGGGAAGATTCAAAGGATCTTTTACATCAGTTACAAGCTGAATTAAAATAGGTACCGGCCAAGCTAATTGCTTGATCCGTACCTATTTTTACTTTCAACTATTTTATTATCGTTTGTTTAGCCGGATGAATCAGAGTCACCTATTATGGAAAACCTTCTAAAACATCCCCTGCGAAATTCACTCTATATATAAAGAGCAGCCGAGTGTACTTCCTGGGCTACAAGCCATGGAACGGCTTTATCAATCTAGTAGATACTTCCTGTTTTTTACTATTTCCAGCGTTTATACTGTATAACTAGCAATATATATGATAATTTATGGAAAAAGGTAAATGAGGAGGACGTTCGTGAAAAAAATCATACCAACCATCGTATCAGTTGTCACACTAGGTCTTGTCACTGGCTTGCCTGGCCAGAACACCATCGCCAAGGCAGAAGATTTCACCCCTTATTATGGAAATGGTCCAAGCTATATTCAACCTGATAACCTCTCCCACCTTTTCCCTGACCCTAACGTTTCTTTCAAGACCCCTGCCTTTAATCAAGACAAGATTGCCTTTACGAGCCAAGAAGAAATGATTGGTTATATCAAGTCCCTCACCCGTAAAAATAAGAACATCCAAGTCAGGACGATAGGTAAATCCACAGAAGGACGCGATATCCCGATGCTACTTTTCAGCAAGGATTCAAAAAAGCTGAAAAATGATACCCATAAACCATTGATATGGATACAAGGTCAGATTCATGGCAATGAACCCGCTGCAGGTGAATCTACATTAGTCCTTGCACAATGGTTGGCTGAAGGCAAGCTTGGTGATGTGCTTGATAAAGTGAATATTGCCATCGTCCCACGCGTTAATCCAGACGGCTCTTATCAGTTCAAACGATATACCTCCAATGACATGGATGCGAATAGGGATTATTTAAAAGTCGAGTACCCTGAAGTTCAGACGATACACCAGTCAATCGACGAGTACGAACCTGAGGTCATTCTTGATGTACATGAATACACTGTGAATCCCGCTCCCCTTAAAAAGGTAGGTGCAAATGGGTCGATCTCTTCCTATGATTTACTCATCTCCTCAGCCAAAAATTTAAATATTCCAGAACAGCTACGAAAGGCTTCCGATGAACTGCTTTTACCCCATGTTTTTAAGACATTGGATAAAGAAAAGCTTTCCTATCACGATTACTATACACTCGATACTTCTGATGAAGGAGTCCTCACCGCCACTGAAGGGAGTACGGAAGCTCGGATCGGCCGAAACGCCCTCGGTTTGAAAAATACAATGACCTATTTAATTGAAACAAGGGGAATCAATATTGGCCGTGCAGACTTTAAACGTCGTGTTTTTGCACAAGCTACAGCACAGGCGGCATTCATAAAAACGGCTGCCGAACAGGCTAATAAAGTTAAAAAGGCGGTTAAACAGGCAGAAAATGAAGTCGTACAAAAAGGGCGAAAAGTAAATGATAAGGACAAAATTGTCATTACCAGCGAAAACAAATTGATTAAGAATCAAAAATTGACAGTAGTCGATTTAGCGAACGCTAAACTGGCCGATACCTCCATAGATTGGGTTGATTCTACTGAAGCCTACCCTACCCTTGTTAGAGATAGGCCGACAGCTTATATCCTTCCACCTGAATATAAAGATATCGCCAAGAAACTTCAGCTATTGGGTGTAGAAGTGAAAAAATTAAAAAAATCGATGAAAGTATCCGTCGAAAGCTACAGAGTCAAGGATTTAAAGGTGTCAACTGAACTTGAAAGCGGACATTCCACAAGGGAAGTCACGACCGCCGTAACATCGAAAAAGCGGGATATCCCAAAAGGTAGCTATGTATTTGACATGGCACAGCCTGACGCCAACTTCATCTCCCTTGCACTCGAACCTGAAGGGATAGACAGTTATGTGACATTCAATTTCATCCCTGCTGACAAGGGGAAGGAACTCCCGATTTACCGCTATATGCAAAAGTCTTCATTACCGGTTAAATAGTGCTTCTTGAAGAATACCTAAAAGACGCTTTGGCAGCTTTCATTGCCAAAGCGTTTTATGTGTTCAGAAACGGTTCGGAAAAATGATTTCTTGAATGCAATATGGAACGTCCGAATATACATATAAACTGAAAATATTTTAGAGGAGGAACGTCTTTGAACCAACATGTACAATTGGAAATGAACCGTCTTGTTGATTGCATAAAACAAGACCAATCCGCTGATGGTTCGTGGAATTATCCCTTTGACACTGGAATAACGGCAGATGCCTATATGATTATATTATTGAAAAGTTTAGATATGGACGATGCTTCACTTATAGAAGCTTTAGTGAAAAGAATCGAAAGCAGGCAAACGGATAACGGGTCATGGAAACTTTTCCAAGACGAGAAGGATGGTAACGTTACAGTTACGATCGAGGCCTACTATGGCCTTCTTTTTAGCGGACTCCGAAATGAGCGGGATCCACATATGAGGAAAGCCAAACAATTCATTCTTTCCAAAGGTGGAATCAAACAGGCCAAATTGTTAACCAAAATGATGCTTACAGTCACCGGACAATATAAATGGCCCCGCTTTTTCCCCATTCCTCTCGAAGTTGTCTTACTGCCGCCAACCTTTTTCGTCAGCATATTTGATCTTTCCGTATATGGACGGGTCAACCTGATTCCACTGCTTTTACTTGGTCATAAAAAGTTTCAGATCAAGACCTCGAACACACCTAGTTTAAAAGATTTATTTCAAACAAGGGCGGAACGTTCAGAGGAACATGCATGGGAGGAATATCGTACCGATGAATTTCGATCCTTCTTCTCCAAACTTCAATCAGGTGTCAAAACGTTAATTGGATATCCGGATTATTTGCATTCCTTAGCCTTGGATTCAACGAAAAGGTTTATGCTCGACAGGCTGGAACCAGACGGAACGCTGTACAATTATTTCGGTTCTACCTTTTTCATGATTTTTGCCCTCCTTTCAATTGGGTATTCGAAAAACGATCCGGTGATTTTAAAAGCGGTTGCTGGTTTGAAGGGAATGGCCTGCTCTATTGACGGTCATACACATATCCAGTTTACAACGCCCCATGTTTGGAATACCTCCTTAATCAGTTACGCCCTTCAAGAAGCAGGAATCCCTTCCAAAGACCAAACTGTTGAGGATGCAAATCAATACTTATTGTCGCGCCAGCATTATATGTATGGAGATTGGCAGATTCATAACCCTAACGTAATTCCAGGTGGCTGGGGGTTCTCGGATTTAAATACAATGAATCCGGATGTGGATGATACCACTGCCTCACTGCGTGCGTTGGCTAAACAACTGCAAACAAAACCTGATAATCGGGACAGCTGGCAGCGTGGCGTCTCCTTCACGATTTCCATGCAAAATGATGATGGCGGATTTCCTGCCTTCGAACGGAATAACGACCATAAATGGCTGCATTTTATTCCTGTAGAGGGTTCCAAATATCTCCTGACTGACCCTTCGACTGCCGATTTAACAGGGAGAACGCTGGAGTTCCTAGGGAACTATACAAATATGAAGAAGCCTGAAGAAGTCAGCAAAAGAGCGGTGGATTGGCTATTGGAGAACCAGGAGCATGCTGGATCCTGGTATGGGCGCTGGGGAATCTGCTATCTATATGGCACATGGTCTGCACTGACTGGAATGAAGGCCGCAGGACAATCCTCTCGACATCCATCGATCCAAAAAGCCTTAGCTTGGTTGAAAAAAACTCAAAATAAAGATGGCGGCTGGGGTGAATCTTGTTACAGTGACATCAAGGAACAATATATCCCCCTCGGGGCCAGTACCCTGACACATACAGCCTGGGCTGTGGATGCATTGATTTCTCAATCCGATATGCCGACAGCCGAAATTGAAAAGGGCATTTCCTATCTCATCCGTGCCGGTCAAAAAGATAGCTGGACCAATGATTATCCAGCTGGGCAGGGAATGGCAGGTTTTTTGTATATCCATTATCATAGCTATCGCTATATTTATCCCCTTTTAGCCTTAAGTCATTACAAAAACAAATTTCTGATTGCATAGTCGTGATTACAGTGTTTTTAACATATAAACGTGAATATGTGGATGACCTGTGGAAAAGTAGTGAATAACACTAGAAAGTTATCCACAATTCAAGGTTATCCACATTCATTTATCCGGTAAAATGGCTAAAAGCAAGCCATCGATAAAAATTGCCCTTCATTTTTGTTGAATGTTGTCGATTAATTCATTTCGGATATGTAAAAATGATTTGTTTTATGCAGGCTTTGTGGATAGTTTGGGGATGAACACTATTATGTGAAGACTGTATCCAGTTTATCACTATAGAATTCTATGGCCTTCGCATAAGATTGTATTTCTTGATCCTTGGAGGTTTCTGCAATTATCTTCAATAATGATTCCATCGCAAGATCATGTTGTCCCAAATTATAAAATGCCATGGCCCTGAATACCAATAAAGCCTTATCCCCAGGAAACATCGTCAGCCCGGATTCCAATGTCTGTCTTGCTTTTTCATATTCCCCAATGGTGCGATATGTGCTACCCAACCCTAGGTAGGCTCCTTTTGCGTCTTCCTCCGGCAAACCTAATTTGAGGGCAGCTTCATAATAGGGCACCGCCTTTACCTCCAGTCCGAGAATATCCAAACTCCAGGCACATTGATACTGTATGACTGCATCGACGGGATTTTGCTTTGCCAGATCCATCAATAATCGATTGGATTTTTCGAATTCTTTCTTTCCTCTTAAGGACAGCGCCATTTCTAAATTTCCCATTGCCATTCCTCCATTGAATAAGATTCCTTAATTGCCCTATTCGCGATGCCTCTATTTAATTCCTTCTTAATCATTTAGATGTTGGAAAATGGGAAACTAAGCGCCAAACAATCTAGAAGGCAGAAATTAATATGATGTTACTTGGAGGTTAGTTAATGGGCGGGATTTCAATACCCGTACAAATTCCACTTCGGTTCATCCTGGCAAGTTAGATTGTTTAAAAAAAGGATCTGCCTCATGGCAAATCCTTCCATACATATCAGTTCAAGGTCATTCATAATTCACCGATCACTCGATTAATCATCCAACTCGGTTTTCAATATTTCTCCCGTGGATGCATCCACTACTACATCATATTCCTTTTTCCCCTGGTTTATTTCAAATTCGTACACAAGGATGCCATTCTCAGAATCCAGCTCTACATCCGTTATTTGGCCATCCACCTTTTTCAGGGCTATCTTTTCAGCTTGATCACTGCTGATTTTTGCCGTTTCCACCGCTTGTTGTGTACTCATTTCTTCCTCATCATCGTCTTCCATCTCCTGAGAAAGAATCTCTCCTTTTTCAGCATCCACGTCCACATCTTGATAGCCTTCTTTCGTCTTAACTGTCATTTCATAGGTCATTGGCTGATCCCAATCCTTTTCAAATTGAGTAACTTCCCCACCTAGTTTTTCTGAAATCATTTTGACAGCCTCGTCCTCTGATAGCGCATCCTTATTGACTGCATATACTGCCGTTCCAGCAGCACCGCCGAAAAGCAATACGGTTGCTATGGATACCGTCATGATTACCTTTTTCCTTTGAATGATACTTTCCTTTATCGTGCTCCACTGTTTTTTCATGAATGAATTCCTCCTTTAATTTGTTACCTTAAGAATAACCATTCTTCATGAAACGAACATGAACGCTAGATTAGAATTTGATGAGAAAGAATGATTGTCACCACCGTTCCTACTCCCACTTCGCTTTGAATTTCCAATTTGCCGTCGAATGACTCGACAAGTGATCGCGCGATGGAAAGACCGAGTCCATTGCCTCCCGTTTTCCTCGCCCTCGATGAATCTACTCGATAAAACCGTTCAAATACATGCGGGAGATGTTCTGGTGATATACCTGTACCTTGATCTTTCACGCCAATGAAAATATCATTTCCCTGCCGTTTTATCATGATTCTTATTCCCGATTCACTGTATTTCATGGCATTGTCCAATAGGATGACCAGTACCTGTTCAAGCTTACTGGATATGCTCATAGCAAATATTTCCTTAAACTCGGATTGGATCTTTATTTCACGATTGCCCGTCCGTCTAAACGTTTGGGCAATCTGTTCACAAAATGATATAAGCTCGATTTTTTCCTCCAAATCGACTGTAGGTTCCGCTTGGGAAGCCGCCCGCAGAAGATGTTCCGTCAGCTGTTTCATCCGGATCGCTTCATGATGGATCGCCTCCACTGCCTCTTCCTGAATCGCCGCATCCTTCATTCCCCAGCGCTTTAATAGTGAGGAATAGCTTTCAATGACAGTTATCGGTGTTTTCAATTCATGTGAAGCATCCGAAAGGAATTGTTGCTGTTGATTATAATTCCTTTCCAGCCTTTCTATCATCATGTTGAATGAAGCTCCCATTACCTGTAGCTCGTCCTTTGATTGATCCGATAGCGGTATCCTTTTGAATTCTCCACTTTTCTCTATATCCATCATTGTCCCGCTCATGATGGATATTGGTTTAAGAATTTGATTGGCCAACCACTTACCAGCAAGAATGGATAGAAGAATGACAAAAAGGGATGCACCACCTAATACAAGAGAGAGAGTCGATAAATGATCAAGGAGCGTATCCTGCGGCTGTGTAACCTCGATCATCCCTAACTTCTTCCCTTCTTCGGGATAAGGATGGCGGTAAGTCAACATATAGTCCCCGTCAACCTCCGTGAAATCAAATCCTTTTTCGTTAACCGATTGAACCTTAAGCCCCTCAAGGTCTTCTTCATCCGTAAATGACTTTACCAACTTTCCATCAGTGTCAAATATCCGCACCATTCCATCGTCTGGGGTATATGGCTCCAATAAATCGGGATCACCGGAAATCAAATCTTTCGTCACGATATTCTCTTCAATCAATGAAGCTTGATCTTCAAGCAGATCTTGTTCCCTCTCAACTGATATCCAAAAAAAGGCGATTAAAACGATGATACTCAACAATATGAGCATGACGCTTAAAAAAAGACTGGAATACGATTGGATTTTCGTCCGAATCTTCATATTGGCTCCTTCAAGCTATACCCTACACCGCGATAAGTATGTATCAGCTGCAAGTCAAACGGATAATCAATCTTTTTCCGTAAATAACGGATATACACATCAACCACGTTCGTATCCCCTACAAAGTCATACCCCCAAACATTGGTCAGGATTTGGTCCCTAGACAATACTTGGTTTTTATTTTGCAATAGATAAACAAGCAGGTCGAATTCGCGGGAAGTCAGCTCAATCCTTTTGCCATGCCTGAGAATGTCCCTTGTTCCTAAATTTAATTGCAGATCATGAACCACGAGACTATCCGCTTTATCATCAGATTGCACTTTTCCTGTATTCATACGAAAACAAGCTCGAATTCGGGCCAGCAGTTCCTCAATTTCAAACGGTTTCGTTACATAATCATTTGCACCATGGTCCAGGCCATTCACCTTATCAGGTACGGCATCCCTTGCCGTTAGGAGGATGACTGGTGTTGAGTCATTCTTTTTCCGGTAACGCCTAAGTACTTCTATGCCATTCAACTCGGGCAGCATCACATCCAATAAGATTAAATCCCACTCTTTTGCTTCCGCCTTCTCCAGACCTGTTTTTCCGGTAAAAGCCGATTCAGTTTGATAACCCTCATGTTTAAGTTCCAGCTCTAGGACCCTCGCGATTTTTTCTTCATCTTCTATAATCAAAATCCTTTTATTCATGATTACCACCACCTACCCCTTAGTGTACTGAACAAAAATGAAAATATCATGAGAAATTTAACCCTTCGTATAAAAACCTTAAAAGTCTTTTATTTTTATTATTTCATTTGCGCAAAGCAAGTGTTTCACATGAATTACGCATGGGAGATCCATGTCCTTTCAATAAAAAGAACCGAATGTGAAAACACACACCCGGTCCTTTTTATTTACCAACCCAATGTTGGTCAATGAATTCATCGCGTCCTGACTTTTCACGGTCCGCTTTATAATCCTCTTTGTTTTTTTGATGATAGTCTTGATGGTATTCCTCTGCAGGATAGAAGGTTTGGGCCGGAAGGATTTCCGTTACGATCGGTTTCTTGAACTTCCCGCTGGCTGCTACCTGTTCTTTTGCTTCATTGGCCAATTTTTCTTGAACATCATCATGATAGAAGATGGCCGTTAAATACTGACTTCCCCTGTCATGGAATTGACCGCCGTCGTCTGTTGGATCAATCTGCTGCCAATACAGTTCCAGCAGCCTTTCATAAGGGAATAATCGAGGATCGAAAGTGATTTCAACGACTTCATAATGACCCGTTTTCCCCGTCTTCACTTCCTCGTAAGTTGGGTTTTCAACCTGTCCTCCCATATAACCGGATACGATTCCTCCAATTCCGGGTTGTTCTTCAAATGGTGTCACCATGCACCAAAAACAACCTCCAGCAAATGTAGCTTTTTGCATAATGGTCATCTCCTTCCTATACTAATGAATAAAAATTAATATATCATATCCTAACCGAAACCATGTGTTTTTTGATTCTGATTTACGGAGCCAACAGGCTAATCGCGCCAAAAAGGATCTCCCTCTTTGGCAAATCCTTTAATCAATCTTTTGACCAGCCTTTTTCCTTGAATCTTACAATCGCTTCAACTCGATTGCTTACATCCAATTTATCGAGAATCACCGAAATATAATTGCGAACCGTCCCATTAGTCAAATAAAGCTGGCTGGCAATTTCCTTTGTATTCTTACCATCTGCTATCAACTTCAGTACTTGACACTCTCTTTCAGTCAAAGGGTTTTCTTCTTCATAAGCCATATCCACCAGCTCAGGAGCATAAATGCGCCGACCATCCATGATGACACGGATCGAGTTCGCCAATTCCTCACTTGGGCTATCCTTCAGAAGATATCCCCCTACCTCGGCCTTTCTGGCTCTTTCAAAATACCCAGGACGTGCAAAAGTGGTTAAAATGATGACTTTGCATTGATGGCCCTGATTCTTGATCTCTTCTGCTACATCAAGCCCGGTTTTAACTGGCATTTCAATATCCGTAATGCAGATATCCGGCTTTAAACGATTGACGAGATTCATTGCTTCTTCCCCATTGCTCGCTTTTCCGACAACTTCCATATCCTCTTCCAAATCAAGGATAGAACCCAGTGCACCTAGTAGCATCCGCTGGTCTTCAGCAATTACGATTCGAATCAATGTTAATCCCACCTATCCATTATTTTTTATTGCATTCGGAACCCTAATGTAGAGAGTGGTTCCATCAGTTGATTGAATATCCAGGCTGCCATTAACGAATTCAAGCCTTTCTTTCATGCCTTGAAGTCCATTGCCTTTAAAAAACTCTGATTTATGTGAAAGCCCCACTCCATTATCCTGGACTTTGATCGTCACTCCTGTCTGTAATTCTTCTATAACGATATTACAGGAGTCGGCACGGCTATGTTTGATGATATTGGTAACCGCTTCTTTCAAACACATGCTTAAAACCGTTTCAACAAGCAATGGGGTATCTTGCAATTCCGTGGTGCCTTCCAAATTGAAATCGATCTCTGCCGCTTTCAATATTTGCCTGATCCGGATGATTTCATCACTTAGCTTGGCCCCACGCATTTCTGATACCATTTCCCGTACTTCTTTAAGTGCCGTCCTCGCCGTTTGGCGGATATCCTTGATTTCCTTCCTAGCAGAATCCGGATTTAAATCGATCAATTTCCCTGCAAGGTCACTTTTCAAGCCTATCAAAGAAAGTTTTTGACCAAGTGTATCATGTAAATCACGAGCAATTCGCTGACGTTCTTCCATTTTGCCAAGCTCGGATATTCTTTTATGTGCATCTTCCAATTGTTCTTCCAGCCTATCCCGTTTATTCCGATTATAAGTGTTGAATGGAAGAAGAATCACCCCAACTACACAAATGAGCATAAAGGGAAACTGCGAAAAGAAGGTAGGATCTTTCATGATGAACCCAATGTTGACTGATACGATGGTAGCTAATAGCTGGATTGAATATAATACGAAAAAACCAACCTTATTTTGAACATTCCCAATAAAGAATGCTAAAAAAAGTGAAAAGTAAATGTAGCTGAAAAATATGGTCATGGAAATGGATATGACTATTTGTATCGCAGTCCAAACGTATACGGGCCATCCCTTCGAAACGAATGAGAGGCCATATGAAATGAAAAATAAAATGATCATGACGATCCCAAAAACAATCTCCAGCATCGATGAAGATTTAAAAATGAAATAAAAAGGAAGGATACAAAAAATGATCCACACATATGGGCTTAGCCCTGTGTTCTTCGGAAAAATATGATACCAACTTTGCATGGCTCAGCCTCATTTTCTTTTACTTCTAGTATATACTACAGGGTTTTATCAAAAAACCATCCAATGGAAATTGAATGGTTTTTTGATAAGCTATTTATTTTTCTTGAAGGCTTGGACGTTTGTTATTGATTCCTACCTTTGATTTTGTATCGCTTAGACGGTGCTTCATCTCTTTAAAACTTACAAACGTTTTGTTTTCGCCATCATAAAGGCGGAAGCGAAGCGACTTTAAGCTTGAACCAAGAGTGATTGTCGTTGCCTGTTGCAAAGGCAAGGTAGAATCATGGACTTTTTCCAGATTATAGTTTGGTACTCTTGGACTAAGGTGATGCACGTGGTGAAAACCGATATTTCCTGTTACCCATTGTAAAATCTTTGGAAGCTTATAATAAGAACTTCCATCAATGGCAGCCTTCACGTAATCCCATTCTGATTCCTCTTCGAAATAAGAATCTTCAAACTGATGCTGTACATAGAACAGCCAGATGCCCAATGATCCCGTTACAAAAAGAAGCGGTACTTGGATCATCAAGAATGCCTGCCATCCGATAGCCAAACATAATATACCATAAATCACAACGACGGCCGCATTTGTCAAATACGTATTCATTCGTTCTTTCTTTCTTGCACCTTTTACATTCAGGCGATTCGACACAAGGAATAGATAAAATGGCCCTAAACCAAACATGACGATCGGATTTCTATATAAACGGTAAGCTAGACGTCCCCAGAATGTGGCAGATACATATTCATCAACGGTCATGATCCAAATATCTCCTGTACCGCGTTTGTTTAAATTACTGCTGGTTGCATGATGTATGGAATGACTATGCTTCCATTGCTCATACGGAAATAATGTGACGATCCCACTGATTGTACCTAGGATATTGTTCGCTTTCCTGCTTTTGAAGAACGATTGATGACAGCAATCATGGAATATGATGAAGATCCTGACCACGAACCCTGAAGCAAGAACCGAAAAGGCCAGGGTCAGCCAATATGAAATCGATAAGCTTTGATAAGCTAAAAACCATAATAGGAAAAATGGTGGAAAAGTATTTATAAGCTGTTTTACACTTGATTTAATATTGGATTTTTCAAAAGGCGCAACGTCTTTTCTCAATTGTTTTTGATTATGGTTACTCATGATTTCCTCCTCTTAACTCTATATTAAAACCTGGAGTGTTTAATTGGATTGATGAGATTACATTTTTAAGGCAGCTTTCATTCATGCCTCGGCAGCGTGTGTTCAATGACACTCTCTTTCTTCCTTAAGTATAGGAATGATCACCGTTCATCTGTAGTCATAAACGTCAATGGGCTGGCATGACAATTGTCATATACTTGTCTACCCTTTCACTTTTCACACGTATTTTCTCCCCATTTATCATTTTTACACGTCAAAAAATAATAAATTCACTCAAAATCTCATGTACATTCCATACAAATTTCGAATCAATCCCAATCTATTTTCTGCCAGACTATGTACTTAATCCAACAAAAAAAAAACAGATCCGCCATCCGGCGAACCCATTTATATTTTGACGGCATATACCCGTTCAGGCCTTCCTACCGTGCCATATGTTAAATCCGCTTCAATTTTTTCCTCCGACATTAAGTGTTCAAGATAGCGCCTGGCCGTTGTCCTGCTCACGCCCATTTCCTTCGCCACTATTTCTGCAGTTAACCCAGCTGATGCTTTTCCCAACACAAGCATCACCTTCTCCAAAGTCATCCTATCGATCCCTTTCGGCAGTGAAATCTGTTCTCCTTCCCTGTTGCCATTCACTTCCTTTCGCAAAAGCTTGTCCACCTGTTGCTGCGTCATGGGAAAATTGCCTTCTTCTAATTCAGACAGTTTCATGTGATACTCTTGATATCGGAGTAGGGACTGCTTAAAGCGTTCAAATACGACAGGCTTGATAATATAATCAAATATGCCAATCTTGATGGCTTCCTGGACTTTTTCGATCTCTTTTGCCGCCGTTATCATAATGACATCACTTTGTTTGCTTTGCTGCTTGATTTCTTTTAGGATATCGAGGCCATTCATATCCGGAAAATACATATCGAGCAGTAATAGATCCGGCTGCATGATTTCAATGAAGCTTTTGGCCTCGACATAACTTGACGCAATCCCGATCGTTTGAAACCCCTCAATCTTTTCGATGAATAGCTTCTGTATCTCG
Organism: Peribacillus sp. NPDC060253; assembly: GCF_042727425.1. NCBI lineage: Bacteria > Bacillati > Bacillota > Bacilli > Caryophanales > Bacillaceae > Peribacillus > Peribacillus sp. NPDC060253. The sequence goes on along the minus strand of NZ_JBHXAS010000007.1, from coordinate 41,216 downwards.
GCAATCCGTAAGTCATCTTCTACGATTAAAACTTCTATATCACGAACGGCTTTCATTTAATCACCCCTCTGTTTTTTGGTATGGCCACAGTAAAGATCGTATATTCCGCTTCTTTCGTTGAAAAAGTGATAGATCCTCCTAATCCATCAATCGCTTCCTGAACAAGGCTCAGGCCGATACCTGAATTGGTTTGATGGCTTTTTGTCGTAAAACCGTTTAGGAAAATTTGTTCCGCAATTTCTGGATCCATCCCTTTTCCATTGTCCTCCACTTCAATGATCAACTCTTTACCTAAGTCCGTGACGAACAACGATACCTTTTTTCCCTCCCTTTGGTCCCTCACAGCTTCGAAGGCATTGTTGATCAGGTTACCGATGATCGTCACTAATAAATCCCGATTTATCTCTGATGGAATATCTTTAAAACTGCTCTCCCTATCAACTGTAAAATCAATTTTAAGCTCACTGGCTAAACTTACTTTCCCTAAGATGAACCCAGCAATAATCGGATCGGGCACTTCCTTCATTAGAAAGTGAATGAAACCTTGGGTAACATCGACTTCCTTCGAAATAAAATCTATCGCTTCTTTATAGGACTCCAGTTGAATCAGACCAAGAAGAGTATAGAGCCGATTGGAATATTCATGTGTCTGCGCTCTTAACCCCTCTGCATACGCCTTTACATGGGAAAGCTCTTGAAGTAGGTTGGATAGTTCGGATTTATTCCTCAAACTTGCAACAGCGCCGATGACTTCTCCGTGTTTATTTAAAATGGGAATGCGGCTAGCCAAAAAAATCTCACCGTCAATCATAAATTCCTGATCATATTCTGCCTGTGCTGTGCTGACTACATCAAGCAGATGTGTATGTGTAATGACTTCTTCAATTTTTCTCCCGCGAAGCTCAACATCTTTAGGAATATGAAGGAATTTATGCGCCGTCTCATTGACAACCGTAATTTTCCCATGAACATCAATGGCGATGATTCCTTCATGAATCGACTCCAAAATGGCATGTTTCTCTTGAAACATCCAAGCAATCTCTTTCGGCTCCAGCCCTAATATCGCCTTTTTTATATTTATGGAAATGAAGAAGGCTATTAATAAACCTCCTATTAAAATAAAAGAAATGGTCCAAACTATCTTTCTTTGTATACTGGACACTTCTTTTTCAATATCGTTCTGAAGGTAACCGACAGAAACTACCCCAATTACTTTTCCGTCTGCCATTATCGGGGATTTCCCCCTTATGGAAGGACCCAATGTCCCGGTTGACTCCGTGATGATGGATTTCCCATTCCAAACCTCAGCGTTATCTCCCCCTACCATTTTCTTTCCAATCAAGTTTGGATCAGGGTGGGACAGGCGCTTTTCATTCTCATCCCCTATAACAATGAATTCCGCGTCAATCTGTCTGCGAATTTTTTCTGCCATGGGCTGGATGATTACAGAAGGATTATCCGTTCGAAAAGCCTGGTGAATTTCAGGCAGCAAAGAAATGGTTTGGGCAACCGATAATGCTTTTTCCCCTGTTTCCTGCTTCAGGTTACTTTCCAAGATATTTATAAAAATAACTTCAAAGATTCCACCAATTAAGATGATTAACGTGCAGATGCCCAGCATCAGCTTAGTATGTAAACGCATTCAACCACCTCTTCTTACATCATATAAAAAAAAACCCCTTTAAAAAAGGAGTTTTTCGAAACATTCAGAAAATATTGTTCATTAACCTTCTATATTAATGACAACATCTTTCCCTCGTTTCTTAAGTAAAACCGGAATGAGCAGCCATAGTGCCGTTACAATCAGGAAGGCAAGTGAAAGCGGCCTAGTGAAAAACAAGCTGTAATCCCCATCGGATATGGTCAAGGCCCTGCGCATATTGTTTTCTATCATCGGGCCTAATACCAACCCCAATACCAATGGCGCGATAGGGTAATCATTTTTACTCAAGAAATAACCCAAAACCCCGCATCCTAATAATAGCAATAAATCATAAGTGGATACTTGTACGGCATATACACCAAAGATGGAAATCGCGATAATGATCGGGATCAAGTACTTCTTGGGCGTTTCAATGATTTTCGCAAAAACCTTAACGAGCGGGAGATTAAGGATGAGGAGCATCAGATTCCCAATGAACATACTGGCGATCAGTCCCCAAGCTACCTGAGGGTGATCTTCGAATAATAATGGACCAGGTTGAACATTGTACATCATGAGCGCCCCCATTAAGATGGCTGTTGTACCAGAACCTGGGATCCCCAGAGTCAATAGTGGAATCATCGCTCCACCAGAAGCTGCGTTATTAGCCGTCTCAGGCCCTGCTACTCCTGCAATCGCTCCAGTACCAAATTTCTCAGGTTTTTTTGAAATGCGTTTTTCCATAAGATAAGAGAAGAAAGAAGCAAGAGTTGCCCCTGCACCGGGTAGGATTCCTACAAAGAAACCTAAGAGCGATCCCCTAGCAATGGGACCCGCAGATTCCTTGAATTCTTCTTTGGAAGGAATCAAATTATTGATCTTCGTAATTTCCCCATCGTCCTCTTCTTTTTCCAATATCGTCTTGAAAACTTCTCCAAGGGCGAATAGACCTACTGCAATCGTCAGGAATTCGATCCCTTGATAAAGCCAAGGAAGGTCAAAGGTAAAACGGGCGATCCCGGATACATTATCAATTCCTATCGTCCCGATCAACAAACCGCAGACCGTCATGATCAGTGCCTTGGTTACGGATTTCCCCGCCAGTCCACTGACAGCCGCTAGGCCTAGAAGCATGAGCGAAAAATACTCAGCCGGCCCGAATTTAATGGCAATCGTCGATAATGGTTGAGCTAACGCAATCATGGCGATAAGGGTGACGATCCCTCCAACGAAGGAACCGATGGCTGAAATGGATAATGCACTCCCCGCCCTGCCCTTCTTTGCCATTTGGTAGCCATCCAAAGTGGTGACGACAGAAGAGGATTCGCCAGGTGTATTTAATAGAATGGACGTTGTCGACCCTCCATACATCGCTCCATAATAAACACCTGCAAGTAAAATGATGGCGCTTGTCGCAGCTTGCTCTGGTGGAAGTCCGCCTGTGATCGATGCGGTTACCGGAATTAAAAGAGCCACACCGCTCATCGGCCCGATTCCCGGCAAAACGCCTACAGCGGTACCAATCAATACTCCGAAAAATGCAAAAAGTATGTTATACCAAGTAAGTGCCGTTTCAAATCCTTGTAATAAATAATCAAAAGTTCCCACTTCCCATCCCCCTTCCTCTTATGAAAACCAGATTGGCCAACCCGGCAGTGTTCCCTTTAAAACATTCACGAATAAAAAATAGATGATTCCGGAAAATCCTGCGGAAATGATGAGGGATGTCACCCATTTATTCCGTTCCATCGTTTGAAAGCAAACAAACAAAAAGAGAAAAGTCGTAATGACATACCCTATCGTTTCCAATGTCAAAATATAAAGTAAGGTTGAGAGGAAAATGATGATAAACGGCTTATACTCCAGCTTTTCCTTTCTCGCTTCTTGTCTCTTGCTCCGATATGCCTCATAGAACAGGCGTATACTTAAAGCAGCAAGAACAAGTCCTAGTACAAATGGAAAAATATCCGGCCCTACCGAGCTTCCATATGACGAGCTGGCAAGCTTCCTGCTTCCTATCATAAACAGCACTCCAACAGCCAGAAAGGCTACAGATGCAAAGCGATCAAATTTCACGTCCATCCTTGTCCCCCCATTTCAGAAAATAAGAAGAAGGTGAAAGCACCTCCTTCCTCCCCATTATTTTTCCATGCCTAAGGCTTCTAATAATTGCTGCACTTGTTTCTCCTGTTCTTCTAAAAACTTGCCGAATTCTTCACTATTTTTATATTCTTGTTCCCATCCTTGAACTTCCACTTCCTTCTTCCATTCAGAAGTTTCCACTAACTTCGCAATGGATTTGTCCCAAAATGTTTTCGCTTCTTCAGACATATTCTGAGGTCCAAATACGCCTCTCCAAATCGTGAATTCCGCATCTATACCCTGTTCCTTTGCCGTCGGTATGTCTTTCAGATCTCCACCAAGACGCTTCGTCGAGGTTACGGCCAACACTCTGATTTTTCCTGCTTTTAAGAATTCCCTGACGCTGGAGGCATCCGTTCCGATTACATCTGCATTCCCTCCAAGCAATGCCGTAATCGCTTCCCCTCCGCCGTCGTAGGAGACATATTTAAGCTTAGTTGGATCCAATCCGTATTCATATGCCGGAAGAATGGAAATCAAATGATCCATGGATCCCGGAGCCGATCCTCCTGCAAAAGTTAACTTGCGCGGATCTTTCTTCACCACTTCCAACAAGGATTTCAAATCCTTGAATTCAGAATCCGCCTTTACCACTATCGCTCCGTAATCTTTTGTCAGCTGTGCCAAAGGAGTCGTATTTTTATATCCATAAGGACTGTTGCCCTCTTTTTTAAGATTATTGATGATGACAGGCGGTGAGTTCACGAAAAGCATGTCGTTATTATCCGCTTGCTGTGTTGCATAATCGGCCATGAAGACAGCACCCCCGCCACCAGGTTTGTTTTCGACGGTTAAAGGCTGCTTCACCAGTTTTGTCTCACCTAAGACCTTCGTAAATGAACGGGCTGTTAAATCCCATCCTCCACCTGCACCCGAAGGAGCAACGATCGTTATGGCTTTTTTCGGATAACCTGTACTTTCTTTCTTTTCGCCTGATGTATCCGAACTACTGCCACATGCACCTAAACTTAAAGCTAACGAACTTGCCAATAGTACCGCAGAAATCTTTTTACGAGAAAACATATGAATCCCCCTTTTGAAAGCGTTTTCTTCATTCTACAAAAATATCTTGATTTTCTTTAATTATTAAACTAAAATGCATAAATTCCATAATCTTCATATTGTTCATAAAGTTTTATAGCAGGAAAAGGGGAAAAAGACTGCCCATTAAGAGCAGTCCAACTAGAATAGAATTTTTGATAGATATACGACCAATGTTACCGTTATACTGCTGAATAAAGTGGACATCAAGACCGTCTGTGCCGCATACTCCGGATGGTTGCCATACTCTAAAGCGAATAAAGCGCTGTTCCTTGATGTTGGAAATGAGCTCGCGATAAATAACCCTTGAGCCACAGTCCCTTCCAAACCAAGCATGTGGATGATCAGGAATGCGATGGATGGTGAGAGTATTAAGCGTCCAATCAAGCTAAGAATAAGCGGAAGTGGGAAATGGGTTATTTTCAAGTAAGCACTCTGTGCCCCCAATGTAATCAGGGCAATGGCTATGAATGCACTCGCGATATTATCAATTGGGGTCCATAAAAACAGAGGAATATCGAAAGAAGCCTCTTGTAATAGGAAACCGAGTAAGAGAGCATAAATGACGGGGTTCTTCAAGAACTCGCGCATGGCACCCTTTGCACTTTTTGTATGAACGGAAACGGAATTCATCAATCCATAGGTATAACTCAATAGATTTTGAAAGATGATCACGATGACTTGGATTGACAGACCTAGAGGATTGGAATGAAAAACCATCTGGCTGACGGGGAGTCCGAAATTGGCTGAGTTATTTAGGACCACACTATTTTTAAACGTGGCAGAAAGACTTTGATCAAACTTCGCGAGTTTGGCAATCACTGTACTCACTATGATGAGACTTCCAGCTTGCAGAGCAAGGAAGCCAAATATTTGGACGATCATTCCCCCACCCATATTACTATGATATATATTGACAAAGCTAATGGCCGGCATGAGCAGGAAGTGATTCAATTTAGATAACGTATTCATATCCAGGTTGAATTTACGATGAAGAATGGCCCCCGCCCCTATAAGGAAAAAGACCGGCACAATGACATTCAATACGATTAGAAACAGGACACTCATTTGACTACCTCTCCATTCCTTAGGCAAACCTCCGTTGATTTACATCTCCCATCTATCATAATGCCGAGAAACCCACAATTAAAATACCAAAAATTTATCGTTACCGATTCAAAAATGGAATGACAAAAAAAAAGCACAGAAGTTTCTGTGCCTTTTTAAATATCCTTCATGAAATCGACGTCCTTGACAAATTGGACAAACTCTTTGACCAGCCTTAATTCCAGCGACTTTTCATGATATAACATCCACGTATTCCTTATAAGCAGATTTCCTTGCTTATCCTTCAAATCCATTTGACGGAGATTTTGGTCTTTCTCCAATAAAACACTAGGAAGGATTCCATATCCCAGTCCATTCCTGACCATTTCTTTGCATGTATCCCCTTTGTCCACTTCCATCCCTACCAAAGGAGGCCCTGAAAAATTGTCTCTCCACCAATTATCGATCATTGTTTTTAAAAGAGCATCTGTCCCATAATCAATCCTCGGCATTGAGGGCAGATCCCGGACTTCGATTTTTTCCTTGGAAGCAATACAAATCGTTTCCTCAAAAAGATGATGCCTTGCCCCTGCCCATTGATAGTCCCCCCTGACAATCCCGACATGGACTTCTTCCTTGTAAATGAGGTTCAATACTTCCTTGCTCCAACCTGTAGTCACATGGAAATCCACTTTAGGATATCGTTCACGAAATAATTTCAAAAGGCCGGGCAATTTATGCAGCGTAATATAGTTGGAAACACCCAACCGTAATGTTCCACTGATCTCCTGACCCATATTGAACGCTGTCTCTTTTATCTGCCGGAGCTTGATCAGCATCTCATCTGCACAGATTGCCAAGTAATCCCCTTGAGGGGTGAATTGGACTCCTCTTGTTCCCCGCTCAACAATTTTTAAATTGAATTCCTTCTCCATTTGTTGAATTCGTTTCGTTAAAGAAGGTTGAGAGATATATAAACTTTGCGCCGTTTTAGTAATATTCTTGTGCTCATGTAACACCTTTAAAATATGCCAATCCCTTTCATTCATAACCCTTCCCCCGATACCGATTTTCCTGTTTGTTTTATTAAACTTACCATAAATGGCATGTTGGTTATATCCTTTTACAAAGTAAAAAAGCCCAAGCCATGCAGGCAAGGACCTTCCCATAATCGCATTCTCTTGCCCATTCAAGCGGGGGATGCTCAGTCATTCATTTAATTGAATTCTCTCTGGGCAAGTATAGATATTCATGGAATCATTACGAATGAATCCGACCGTGGTAATTCCCAATCCTTCAGCCAACTCCAAAGCCAATTCCGTTGGAGCGGATTTCGAGAGTATCAGTTCACAGCCGATCTTCGCCACTTTCAATAGAATTTCCGATGAAATCCGGCCACTGAACACGATGGCTTTTCCTTCTATCGAAATACCATTTTTCAAGCAATGACCATATATTTTGTCCAAAGCGTTATGCCGTCCGATGTCCATCCTGCTCAATACGAGGCCATCGACATCACATAATGCAGCATTATGGACTCCGCCCGTATTCTGAAAGGTGACAGCAGAATTTTGTAAGTCCTTCATCAAGCGGAAGCAATCATTAGGTGTTAGTTTTACCGATACATTATCCATTTTCTTGGCAGTCAACGCATCATTCACAAAGACGAAACCTTGTCTGCTCATCCCGCAGCAAGACGTTATATATCGCTTATTTTGAAAGTCCTGGTAGTAAGGGTTCACTTTATCTGTCTTCACATGAACAAATCCCTCTTTTTCCTGGACCCAGATTTCTTTTATCTCTTCATATTTTTTGATGATGCCTTCAGAAGCCAAATAACCAATCACCATATCTTCGATGTACTCAGGTGTGCAAACCATCGTAACGAATTCCTGGCCATTTATTTTCACTGTAACGGGAAACTCCGTTACGATCGTATCTTCCGTTCGCTTCATGTTGCCTTTGGTTATCCGGATGATATCCCTCTTCATTTCAATCGCTTTCACGTTTCCACTCCCTTTTAATATCCAGGAGCCAATCGACCATTGGTAAGGAACATCGATTTACCATACCTGGTCAATGCCCGTTTAGTTTATCCGCTAAATTCTTATCAAATACAAATACGGAAATCGCTATGTTCTCTTTAACTTTGATGTCTGTAAACAAATGGACCAGATTAGCCCCAACCAGTTCTTCCATTCCATCAGGAGGACTCTCCGAATACACATCCTGAATCATTTTGGTTCGAGCAGAATGGACCATATCCCTTCCTTCCTCTGATCTTGATATGAACATTTCCGTCGGAGTCAAATTCCCATATAATGTAGAAACGGCCATGTTTTCGACGAAAACCGTGTGTATGCGTTCCGGACCTTTCCCGAATAGTTCCTTGCGAAGCTTGCGGATTATATCATTGAATTCATGAATTACTTTTGACAAATTAACCTCACTCCTAATCAAGGAATTTTCTTCTTCTTAATTGTCTTATCATAAATCAACAAAAAACAAAAGGAATTTGGAAGTTGCAGCCCTTATACAGGATTGTTTCTTTCTGGAATTAAAGGTATAATATCAGTGATGAAAGTTGGGTATGCAATATTGTATTGTTGTGTCCCTATCTTTTTCAATACCTATACATAATGGTATGATTGGTATATTGGCAAGTTTTGCTATTAAACTATTCCACCATGACTTACACAACCGTTTTAGAGCTGGAGGTGTAATCATGGTGGTTTTTTTACGTATTTTCAGCTCTAAAAGGGGGATATATTATGAGTGATTCGTATATTACTATAATAATTAATGGGTTGGAGCATACGGCAAAAACCGGATCAACAATCCTTGAAGTTATCAATCAAAATGAGATAGCCCATCCGCAAATTTGTTATGTCCCTGAAGTGGATCCAATCCAAACATGTGACACTTGTATCGTCGAGGTCGACGGAAAGCTCGTCCGATCATGTTCGACAGTGGCAGTGAGCGGCATGGATATTGCCTTGGACTCAAGAAAGGCAAAAGAAGCCCAAACCGAAGCAATGGACCGGATCCTGGAAAATCATTCATTATACTGTACAGTATGTGATAATAATAATGGAAATTGTACACTTCATAACACGGCAGAATTAATGGAAATCGAACATCAAAAATATCCTTATACACCGAAAGTGAAATTGGGTGACGTCGATATGTCCCATCCATTTTACCGCTATGATGCCAATCAATGCATTGCATGCGGGCAATGCGTCGAAGTCTGCCAAAATCTACAAGTCAATGAGACGCTTTCCATCGACTGGGAAGCAGATCGCCCTAGGGTAATCTGGGATGAAGGAACGGAAATCAACAACTCATCATGTGTAGGCTGCGGACAGTGTGTCACCATTTGTCCTTGTAATGCTTTAATGGAGAAATCAATGCTGGGTGAGGCTGGTTTCATGTCAGGTTTGAAAAGCGACATGCTTGAACCCATGATTGACCTTGTTAAAGAGGTGGAACCTGGATACAGTGGGATTTTTGCCATTTCGGAAATTGAAGCGGCAATGCGTGATACAAGGACGAAGAAAACAAAAACGGTCTGTACGTTCTGTGGGGTAGGTTGCACATTTGAAGTTTGGACAAAAGGCCGTAAAATCCTTAAAGTCCAGCCTACTCATGAAGCCCCTGTTAATGCCATTTCCACATGTGTTAAAGGGAAATTCGGCTGGGACTTCGTAAACTCCGAGAAACGCTTGACTAAGCCCCTGATTCGTAAAAATGGGAAATTCGTTGAATCAAGTTGGGATGAAGCACTTGATTTGGTTGCCTCAAAATTTGGTTCGATCAAGCAACAGCACGGCAGTAATTCAGTCGGATTCATTTCTTCATCCAAGATCACGAATGAAGAAAACTATGTGATACAAAAATTGGCACGACAAGTTTTCGAGACGAATAACATCGACAATTGCTCCCGTTATTGTCAATCGCCAGCAACAGACGGATTATTCCGTACAGTCGGAATGGGTGGAGATGCTGGCACGATTAAAGATATCGCAGCGGCAGGACTTGTCATCATCGTCGGTGCTAACCCTGCAGAAGGCCATCCGGTATTAGCAACACGCGTTAAACGGGCCCATAAACTTCATGGTCAAAAACTGATTGTTTCAGATCTTCGGAAAAATGAAATGGCAGAGCGTTCTGATATCTTTATGAGACCAAAGCAAGGTACGGACCAAGTATGGCTTATGGCCGTTACAAAATATATAATCGATCAAGGCTGGCATGATCACGAATTCATCAATGAAAATGTGAATTTCTTCGACGATTATAAAGAGATACTTAAGAAATATACTTTGGAATATGCAGAACAAAAAACAGGAATAACAAAAGAAACACTAATTCAAGTAGCTGAAACGATTCGTGATGCTGACGGGACTTGCATCCTTTGGGGAATGGGTGTAACACAAAACACTGGTGGTTCCGATACTTCCGCTGCAATTTCCAACCTTTTACTAGCTACAGGAAACTACCGCCGTCCAGGAGCTGGAGCGTATCCACTTCGCGGCCATAACAATGTACAAGGTGCTTGTGATATGGGTACTCTTCCAACATGGCTTCCAGGATATCAGCATATTTCTGATGATGCAGCACGGGCTAAATTCGAAAAAGCATATGGAGTAAAAATTGATGGACAACCAGGTATGAACAATATCGAAATGCTTCACGCAATTGAAAAAGGCGATATGAAAGCAATGTACCTTGTCGGTGAGGATATGGCACTTGTCGATTCTGATGCCAACCACGTTCATAACGTATTATCGAGCTTGGATTTCTTTGTTGTTCAAGATATTTTCCTTTCCAGAACCGCACAATATGCAGACGTCGTATTACCAGGAGTACCATCTCTTGAAAAAGACGGAACGTTTACCAATACGGAGCGCCGTGTACAGCGTTTATACCAAGCACTGCCTACTTTAGGAGAAGCTAAAGCAGACTGGTGGATCACCCAAGAGATTGCTAAACGCTTAGGAGCGGATTGGAACTACAAGCACCCTAGTGAAATCTATGCGGAAATGGCAAGCCTCTCTCCACTATTTAGCGGAGCGAATTATGAAGTCCTTGAAGGTTGGAACAGCTTCCTATGGGGAAGCCATGATGGTACCAGCACGCCGCTTCTTTATGTGGATGGCTTCAACTTCCCTGATAAGAAAGCCCGTTTTGCTCTATCTGATTGGGTGGAACCTGCTCAATTCCCAGAGGAATATGATCTTCATATCAACAATGGACGTATGCTTGAACATTTCCATGAAGGAAATATGACGAATAAATCCAAGGGCATTCAATCTAAAGTTCCTGATATATTCGTTGAGGTTTCTCCCGAGCTTGCAAAAGAACGAAAAGTCAGTGATGGCGGACTTGTTCGCTTAGCTTCACCATTCGGAGCCGTTAAAGTAAAGGTTCTGATTACAGACCGAGTACAAGCAAATGAGCTTTTCCTGCCAATGAACTCAGTGGATAAAGACTCAGCCATTAATTTCTTGACAGGCCCTGTGTATGATAACCGTACAAGCACTCCTGCTTACAAACAAACGATGGTCCGCATGGAAGTATTAAGTACAAGCGGAGAAATCCCACTGCCGGGTACCAACCCACGGAATAAAAAACGTCATCCCCAAAATGGTGTTGAGGTTGAACGTAAGTGGGCTCGTCCAGGGTATGTTCACTTAACGGAAAAATAAACAAGGAGGGTGAAAAGGTCATGGCAGCTCCCATTACGGAAATCCATAATCCCATTACTGAGGAAGAAATAAAGCTACAAAAACTAGAAGAACTAAAAACGCTGATCACCAATAATGAAGATGCGTTAAACAATATGTTTAAAATTGTCAATGAACTGAATGACTCAGGAGTATTCGAAGCCGCGACCTCCATGCTTCAAGGAAAAGAACAAATTGCAAAAATCGCGCTTCAACAAGTCACAAGACAACCTGTAACAAACCTGATCAATACCCTTATGGGTGCAACAGGAGCCTTGATGAACGCCGATGCCGCACAATCCACGAAACTGCTAAACAGTGCACTGGCAGGAATCGATGAAGGAAACAAATTCCTCCAGGCCGATAAGAAAATCGGCGTGTTGGATTTAATGAAAACGTTGAATGATCCCGACATAAACCGGGCAATAGGTTTTGGCGTCCACTTCCTAAAGGGAATGGGTAAGGAATTGAAAGAATAGAGTTGGAATCTGCACTAAACATGGTAAGGAATATCAAAAACAGTCCAGCTAGAAATCTTACTTACCATTCAAGAATGTCCTTTGAGCCAAAGTTCAGGAAGAAATTAACCATCGGTGCATCCACCGTAGATTGGATGATTCATACGTTGGAGGAAACATTCTCTTCTTTAACAGAAGATATAATTAATAAAGTATAATTTTGAACAGAGGTTGACTCCTAAGGGTCAACCTCTGTTTTTTACTCATTAAAAAAAAGGCTGTACACCCTCCCCTTATTCGCACCACGGCCTGTCAGATTCAATGATTGCAAAATCCTCGTTGCACTGGATGAGGAGGAAATGTTTAAAAAATCCCTCAACTGCCGATTCGTTATAGTCGAGCCTATTAGATAAAAATAATCTCGTAAAGCCTGGATATGTGCATCTTTACTGAATAGTTGGCATTGATTGCAAAACCATGTGCTATGCCTTCTAAATAACTGATTCCCCTTACAATTCTCACATATCACTCCCTTGATAAGTTCTTCTTCGGTAAGATTGTATCGTTCCAGAATGGAAGAGGCGGCTTCGATATGATGCTTATTTATAATCCGAACTACTTTCTTTAAGTCTTTTTCACCTAAAATGGAACCTGTAATGGAATCCTCCATTACGTTGATTCTTGAGGGCAACACATCGGGATGGATAACTTTGTAATGGAGTTTACGGTTTTCAGGAGAAGTACGAATGATCGTTTGGGGATTACTGATAACAACCAAAGAAAGGATAGGTAGTGAGGGAAAGCCATTTTTCAAGAACCAATTCTTCAACTGTGATTCCTGGCGGCTGACTTGAATGAGGGGATCTGGAAAAGCCGTCTCTTTTCCATCTTTCGTTCGAATGAGCTGATTGAAATGCGAATCAAAATAAATCATGCCAGCTATATTCTTCACTTCAATAATAAGGGCAAATTTCTTCGAGATTAATAAGGTATCCAGTTGAAAAAAACGGGATTGCTCCTGCAGCCTTAAATCGTGGAAGATAAAGTATCTTTTCGAATCAAGAAAGCTTAGCGGAAAGTCAATGGACTTTTCCCCTTTATAGCCCGCTTCCCTTTTATTGAGATCATTCATGATTGAGGAGATTTTAGGATGATTCGGAGGAAGCCTGCGCACTAAAGCACGTAATTTAAGGATAGTAAGGGGGACTTTTCGTTGTTTTACAATCAATTTTCATCACTCCAATCTTGGTTTCTCCCAATTGATTCTACACTAGCAAGGAATATTCCTTTAATGGAAAGCGATATTACCGATTATCTTCGAAAAATGGAGGTATATCTCCGAATTCAGCCATATATCAACGAAAATGGAGATATATCATCTAAAAATCCTGGTATATCTACGAATTATTCGATATATCGATTTTTCGACAAAAGCAAACGAATTGATTGAAAAAAAACAAATAAAAAACCACCAATATATGTATTGGTGGAGACGGTGGGAGTCGAACCCACGTCCAGACATAACGGCACTTAAGCTTCTACGAGTGTAGTCGATATATTCGCATTTCGCGAACTCATTAGCCTATCGACAGGCGGCAGAGCAGCTAGTCTGATTGGTCTCTTCCTTCATCCTCAGACGGTGGATTCCGGCGTATCCCACTTAGAGTGAGTCCCTTACCCTACCACGTGGGCCATGGAGGGAGGAACAGCTAACGACTGTTGTTACGCAGCGAAAGCTAGGTTGTTGTTTTGTTTGCCAGTTATAGGCGTTGACGTTTTAACGAGGCCGATCCCCTCGACTCGCAACTTAAGCTCGAACTATCCCTGTCGAATCCGTAACGTCCCCATGATTGAAATGGAGCGTACGAGAGAAGAATAGTCAGCAAGTTGGCTGATATTCAATTGTCATCGGTACAGGTTTAATTATAACAGATTGCTTCAAAAAATCAATTGTAAGGTCTTGGCAGTTCTACATCTTCTGACGATCACGGAAAGCACGTTCAATATCACGTTTTGCTTCCTTCTTCTTCAGGTCATCACGCTTGTCATATTGTTTCTTCCCTTTTCCAATTCCAATTAAAACTTTGGCAAAGCCATTCTTTAAATACATTTTCAACGGGACGATGGTATAACCTGTTTCCTTTGTTGTACCGATCAATTTACTGATTTCTTTCTTATGCAAAAGAAGCTTCCTTGTCCGCAACGGGTCATGGTTAAACTGGTTTCCCTGCTCATAAGGACTGACATGCATATTATGAAGATAGATTTCACCATTTTCTATTTTAGCAAAGGCATCCTTCAAATTCACTCGGGCCGCGCGGATTGCCTTGATTTCGGTCCCTTTCAAAACGATGCCTGCTTCAAATGTTTGTTCAATGAAGAAATCATGATATGCTTTTTTATTTTGTGCTAGTTGTTTACCTGAGCCTTTTGGCATCGTACTCTCCCCTTTTTACATCCAATCGCGGTGAGAGGAGGAATGAATCATCCCCTCACCTCAATCTTATCTCTTTTTAGGTTTTCTCTTGCGCTTGGCTGCCGGCGCATTTTCGAAGAATTTTTTCTTCTTTTTCGGTTTTTTATCGGAAGAAGGCGCATCTCCATTGCGGTTACCTCCGCGGCCGCCGCCTTTCCCTTCGTTACGTCCACCATTGCCACCACGGCCCCGTTTACGTTCACCTGAATTGGCCTTGAATATTTTCTTCTCGCCAGATGGACGCGGACGGCTTACCTTCATGCCAATAATTTCAAAATCGATGGCGCGTTCTTCTTTATTGACGTTGGAAACACGTACGTTGATCTCATCGCCAATCCTGAACACATTACCTGTGCGTTCCCCGATCATTGCAAGCTGACGCTCATCGAAGCGGTAATAATCATCCGTCATGAAGCTGACATGGACAAGTCCTTCAATGGTGTTTGGCAGCTCGACGAACATTCCGAAATTCGTAACGGATCCAATGATCCCGGTATATTCTTCTCCGATTTTATCAAGCATATATTCCGCTTTCTTCAAATCATCGGTTTCCCGTTCGGCATCGACGGAGCGGCGTTCACGTTTCGATGTATGATCGGCAATATCAGGTAAAATGGCATTCCATTTCTCTTTCGTAGCCTCATCGAGTTTCCCTTCCACCAAATAGGTCCTGATCAACCTGTGTACGATCAAATCGGGGTAACGGCGAATCGGCGATGTGAAATGTGTGTAAAACTCAGCTGATAATCCAAAGTGGCCTAAGCTCTCCGGATCATATTTCGCTTGTTGCATTGAACGAAGCATAACGGTGGATATGACCGTTTCTTCCGGCTTACCGGATACTGCCTCGATGATTTCCTGTAACGCCTTCGGATGAACATCATTGGCCGATCCTCGTACAATATACCCGAAGTTCGTGATGAATTCAAAGAAACGCTGCAGCTTTTCCGGTTTGGGATCTTCATGAATACGGTAAATGAACGGTACTTTAAGACGGTTGAAATGCTCTGCAACGGTTTCATTAGCCGCAAGCATGAATTCTTCAATCAGCTTTTCCGCAACCGATCTTTCCCGTAAAACAACATCAGTCGGATGTCCCTCTTCATCTACGATAACTCTTGCTTCATTGAAGTCAAAGTCGATTGCACCGCGGTTCATCCGATTTTTACGAAGAATGGCCGCTAGCTTCTCCATATCCTGGAACATCGGCACTAACGCTTCGTAACGTTCGAGCTGTTCTTCATCTTTTTCCACAAGAATTTTGTTCACATTTCCATATGTCATCCGTTCCGTCGTTTTAATGACACTTTCAAAAATCTCATGGTTGACGACTTGCCCACTTGGCGTGATCTCCATCTCACAAGACAGTGTAAAGCGATCGACTTGTGGGTTCAAAGAACAAATCCCATTTGATAAACGATGCGGAATCATCGGAATGACCCTGTCCACCAAATAAACGCTCGTTCCTCTTTCAAGAGCTTCCTTATCGATCGGTGAACCTTCCGTTACATAATGGCTGACATCGGCAATATGTACACCCAACTTGTAATTGCCATTTTCAAGCTTCGAAACCGTAACGGCATCATCCAAATCCTTCGCGTCCGCTCCATCAATCGTTACCAAAACATCATTCCGCAAATCCCTGCGGTTGCCTATTTCACTTTCTTCAATGGTATCCGAAACGGCATTGGCTTGATCCATGACGTCCTCTGGGAACTCCATCGGCAAGCCATATTTATGGATCACGGAAAGAATATCCACACCAGGGTCATTCTTATGTCCAAGAATTTCAATGACTTCACCTTCAGCACTTACGCGTCCTTCAGGATAAGAAGTAAGCTTGACGACAACCTTATGGCCCTCTACCGCTCCATGTGAAGCATGCTGCGGAATGAAGATATCGCTTGCGATCTTTTTGTCATCAGGGATGACAAAACCGAAGCTTTTACTTTCAGAGTATGTACCCACCACTTGTGTAATTCCGCGTTCAAGGATTCTGATGACAGTACCTTCTTGTCTCGATCCTGATGTCTCTGAAGATACACGGACCATGACGATATCTCCATGCATCGCTGTACCCGTTTCATTTGGCGGGATGAATATATCATCCATTCCTGGATTATCTTCAGGTGTCACAAAAGCAAAGCCTTTTGCATGCCCCGTTAATTTACCGCGAAATAAATTCATTTTTTGCGGCAGGCCATAACGATTGCTTCTCGTTCTGACGACCAAACCCTTTTCCTCCATCTTAACTAACGCCTTAACGAAATTCTTGAAGTCTGCCGAGTCTTCGATTTTCAAAGCCTCTTCAAGCTCTTGTACGGTTAATGGCTTATATGCTTCGTCGGTCATATACGTCAGAAGCTTATTAATGTGTTCTTGAATGTTATCTTCCATAAAAACCCTCCTATTCAGGGTATGATAATTTTGTTATTCGGACCAATCCAGACTTTCTAAAAATTCTAATACATCTTCATGCAATTGGTTACGTTCTTTATCAAGAGTTATGACATGACCGGATTCTTCATACCACTTGAGCTTTTTGACAGGTGACTCAATGGCGTCGATAATAATATCGGCACTTTTCGGATTGATGACATCATCATGCCGCCCTTGAACGACAAATGTCGGTGCATAGACTAGATCGACATGCTCCCTTACATCCGTTATCAATTCCTGAAGGGCTTTTAATGTATTCATAGGTTTATTAGCGAAGTGGTCCATTTCCAGCTCTATTTGCTCTGGTGTTTTTCCTTCATACTTCTTAAATTCTCTGGCGTACTCCAAAACTCCTTTATACATCATTTCTTCACTTTTGATATACATAGGCGCACACATTGATACGATACCCTTTATAGGTACAGTGTAACCTAATTTAAGAGAAAATACGCCTCCTAAAGAGAGTCCTGCAACAGCAATTTCTTCATGGCCTTTGCTTTTTAAAAAATCATAGGCCATCATGACATCTTTCCACCAATCAGTTGGACCCGTTTCCACTAACTCCTCTGGCGGCACACCATGGCCTTTATAGTGCGGGGCATGGCACGTATATCCATGCTTCTCCAGGTGGCGCCCAAGCATCCGTACATCAGCGGAATTTCCCGTAAATCCATGTAATAGTAAGACAGCTCTTTTTCCGCCTTCAAAAGTAAAGGGCTGCTGCAGCTTGATTTTCATGATTATAAGCTCCTTTATCAGTAAATAGCATCCAAAAAAATCTTTCCCTATCCTATCATTAAGTACTAAAATTACTATATCTATTCATACAACTATTGTGCAAAGAAAAGAGCCTAGCTATTTAGCTAGACTCATTTTTGATCCATTACACATCAAAGAATGCAACAAGTAAAGTTAAAGCAAAGAATAAAATGGCTAATACTATCGTTGCCCGGTGTAAAACAAGATCTAAACCGCGTGCTTTTTGCTTTCCGAATAGCTGCTCAGCACCGCCGGCTATCGCACCTGATAAACCTGCACTTTTACCTGATTGAAGTAATACCGTCACAATAAGGGCGATACTGACAATCACTAAAAGCGTTATGAGAAATGCATGCATGCAATTACACCTCCTGAAGAACCATAAACATTTACTTTAACTTTACCACACACACTAAATATCTACAATCTTTGTTATACTGTAATGGTAAGAATTCCTAAACATCCATAGTCATTGATTTCTTTTTGAATAAAAATTTGAGATACTTTACATAAAGAGAAGAAAGAGGTGTCACCATGTTTAAGTCCATACTTCGGATTCTTGATCTCCTGACCATCCTATTCTCGGCGGTTGCCGGATATTCTTTATGGACAGGCGGAAGCAATCTTATAAGTGTCTTATTAATCATCCTATCACCGCTTTTATTGCTGCTTGCAAAGTATCACGGAAATCGATACTTATTATTTGCTGCATATATCACGACAACCGTTTATTTTACTGCTATTATTTATAATGGACTTTCCAATAGCGGTATCGATTTTTTCCAATCCAGCTTCAATGTCCTCCTAATCGGGGCAGCAGCCGTCTTGCTGAGCATCATAGCAGCGGTCATTGGGTTTGGGACAAATACCCTTACGATTCTTTGGTTATCTCTTCATGCCCTGGTCACATTCGAGACAATCAGAATGTCATCTGGTTTCCTTTCACATTTTTGGTCAGATCCCGTCGTGGAAACCGCAATCCGAAATGATTATCCTTTTTTGTTGATGGTCATCTGGATTGGCTTATTTCTGGATAAATATCAAAGTGAATTAACAAGGGATTACTTATCACGATAATCTTTCAAAACTACCTTTATTGGAAATCTTATATTAAAAGCAAGGGGCCTTCCATATGTTAAAATCTGTATTTGCAGCAACTGCTCTATCATCCTTCATTCTATTGTCCGGATGCTCATTCGACCAATCAAACGAGGATAAAAAAGAGCCAAAAGAAGAACAGCCGAGCTCCCAGAATACGGAGACAGAAACTGATAAGAATAATGATTCAAAAGAAACGACCCAACGCCAGGTAGAAGTTGATGAAACGGTTAAACCCGCACAGGATGGACTTCAGACATTAGCCAACCCGAAAAGCATACCTGTACTTGTCAATAAACAATACAGCCTGCCGGAAGATTACAAACCTGATGACCTTATCTATCCAAAAGTGGATTTCATCTTTCAAGATAAAATTGAAAAAAGAATGATGCGAAAAGAAGCGGGAGAGGCACTTGAAGAGTTGTTCCAAGCTGCCGAAAACGAAAACATGCACTTTGCCGGTGTTTCCGCTTACCGTTCACATCAAACGCAAATCGCTGTCTTTAACAACTATGTGGCTAAAGACGGGGAAGAAAAAGCGAGAACCTACAGTGCAATGCCTGGGACAAGCGAGCATGAAACAGGTCTAGCGATTGACGTCACGACCCATGACGGTGCATGTGCCGCCCAGGACTGCTTCGGTGACACGAATGAAGCCGCCTGGCTTGCTGAACACGCCCATGAATACGGATTTATCATCCGCTATCCAGAAGGCAAGGAAAACATCACAGGCTATAAATACGAACCATGGCACATCCGCTATGTCGGTGTTGATGCTGCAACTGAAATTTTTGAAACGAAGAGTACATTAGAAGAATACTATAATGCCGTTCCAGTAGAAGCTGTGTCGGATAATTAAAAAAAGGTGCCCAGATGCGGCACCTTTTTTTGTCTGAAATGTATTAATCAAACGTTTGATTAAATGGCTTAAACCACGCTACTTTGGTAGCGTTACCGCTGCTAAAATCTAGTAAAAGTTGTAATTATCATGTTAATGATAGTTAGATATGTTCCATTAAAAATAGGGACTGACTAATATGAATGCAAGCCTCAAACGTCCTTACTTTCCACCCCTACGTATACATAAAAAACCTCCCATTCAAAATGTGGATTACCACATTGAATGGGAGGTGCTCACTCCATCCGCTTCTCGTCAGAAGCTGGCTTTGCAGTGATTACTTCTTCAAGTTATAGAAAGATTTCAAGCCTGCATATACAGCCAAGTCACCAAGCTGATCTTCGATGCGAAGAAGTTGGTTGTATTTAGCGATACGGTCTGTACGGGACATGGAACTTCAATAAAAACATGATAATATCAACGTTCATTAATTTTTTCTTCCTATTATATATGTAGTTGTATTACTTAATTCGAACAAAGCTATCTTTATCAACTCAAGCTATGTACAACTTAAATCAAATTATAACATAACTTGTATATTAAAATAACCAAAAAGAGGTAAAATGGCATTTGAATTAATAAATAAATTAGATTATGAAAGCGGATATGTTATAGCCGAATACCGTATCTAACCACTTTCAATTGATCATATTACACCCTGTTATTTCCAATACTCTATTCTATTTCTAATTAACCTTCTTACTCTCCTTCAAAATAAGAGAAGTCCACTTCTTTAACAACAAATTTTTTCTTTATACTTACACCAATATCATTTTCAATCATTAACCTAGCTAATCTTTTACCATCTATTAAAATTATTTTTTTACTCTCAAGACGGTCAGCATATTCTTCTGCACCTTTAGTAAAATTCGATGTAGTAATGAATATACCTTTCCTAGCACCTTTAGCGTCTAATGCTCCAGAAAAACTCATAACATCTGGTCTACCGACTGAATTCTCCCACTTCTTGGCTTGAACGTAAATATTATCAAGACCCAGCTTGTCTTCCTTTATTACACCGTCTAAACCACCATCATTTGTCTTCTCAGTAACTTGACCATCACCATACCCCATTGCAGTAAGAAGCTCAATAACAATTGTTTCTAGTCTTCTCCAGTGAGCTTGCTTAAGATGTTCAATTAAATCGCAAATAAGATCGCTTTCAATCTCTTCTACTTTATCTCGTATAATATCAAATGGGTCTATAACATTTTCAAGTTCATTGATTTCTTCTTTTACGTCTTCAAAATCATCGGTCAATAATTGTAAACCATCTTCTGTGATTTGGTACGTGTATTTACTTATTTCTTCAATATATTCTTGTTTCTTTAATGAATATCTAGCCAGTCTCATTCTATGCGAGAATATATATTCTTTTCTGTCTGGATAATTTATGTTCTTTTGTTCATCAGTTAAGGAAAAGTGTCCTGCAACTCCTTCATTTATCATTGTAGTAGTGTATGGCTTTATATCATTAATAAATTTTAAAATCGCCATTGCAAGTTCTTTTTGACTAGGTATTGAATTAGCTAACGTTTTCACATCTAAGTCGACCACATGTTTCCTTTTCGTCAATTCTTTTAGAATTTGAGAGTTTTTTGGTACGCCATTCTTTTTACATATCTCAAGTATTTCATTGCTTGTATATCCATACTCGCTCATTTCTTTTATTATTGAAAGAACCTTAAAGGACTCTTCATTAAAATACTTATTTATACCATCATATTGCACAGGAATAAACTGCTTGAAAATTTTTATCCATCTTCTTCCGTTTGCTTCTGACCAACCAACTTTGTTGGATAGTGCTTTTTGGGTCATAAAATTGGGGTTCAAAACGACATATCAGCTCCTTTCTCTTCTAGTTATATTTTACCATTTCCCTTTTATTACTGATATCACTTTAAAAAATCAGGAGCGATTTTGTGGCATTAATCAGAATTAGTCAATCAAGGACTTAGAATAGTGTTCAAAGACAAGGGACTTCTATAAACAAAAACGAGGGGAACTAGGATATCTACCTAATTCCCCTCGTTTCGTTTCATCAATTCGAAGCCTGTATGAAAAAGACTAAGCTTTCACTTATTCCCATAATTTGTTTTCTTTTCACATATACGGTGGATAGTAGCTCCAAGGTACTCTAGATGACGTTGGTCTATAACAACTAGCATCCCATTGTAATCTATCCGACACACGCTGTCTGATTTCATCGTATTTATTCTTTATTTCATCCAAAGCAATAATAATCGCTATATTCAACAGAGTACCTCCAATTGTGGGGTATCCAGCTTGTCCATGTAACGATGAATTTCTCCAACCGTAAATTACATAAAAAGGATTTTGAGAATCGTCTATTCCCTCTATATCCGACCGTATGCTTGTTAATTTATCTTTCAAGTACTGACTTGCGACATTATCATATAACAGAGATAACAAATCACCTAAGCTATTTACCCTCTTTTTCCCCCTTCGTGTGAATACGTATACCTATTACCCTTCCATTGTGCTTTACCTGTCTTTGATCGCTTGATATCACCAAACAACCTATTCCGCTTCTGGATAAGATATTAGGCATTAACACGCTTTCTTTGATCCACTATCTCAATACTCCCTGCATATTCGTGCATTAACACAAGAGAGTAACCAACAACAATGTTATAATCCCTGTAGGCAGGTGATTTAATTGGAGAGAAAGATCGTGAAGGTCGGTAACTCATTGGGTGTAATAATTCCTGCTATATATCTTGAAGAGTTAGGTGTAACCCATAAGGACACAGTAGAGATGGAGTTCAACCAAGAGTTGCAGACACTAGTCATTAAAAAAGAGAAAACGACACCCAATAACAACTACCTTGAGCAAGTTATTAAGCGTGTCGTTGACGGTTACCTTAAGGAAAAAGGTTTATGAAAGAGATGTGAACGCATCTCTTTTTTTAATCTGTCTCAACTTCTTAATATAACACCGTTAACATCTGCCAGAAATTTGTCTCCTTTTATAAACAAAAAGCCGAGATATGAAATCCCGACTCTTTCTCATTTAACTTAATGTTTTACCACTTTAGTAGTTGCCTTAGAACTAGTATTACCTGCCTTATCCTTTGCAGTTATAGAAAGTGTAGTTCCTTTTTTCTGTGCTTTAATCTTGACTGAGTAGTTACCCTTAGACGTTGCTTTTCCTGAACCAAGGGATTTACTTCCTACCTTCACAGTTACAGTTGAATTTGCTTCTGCTTTTCCAGTTACAACTTTATCATTATCATCTACTTTCTTTACTGTTGGCTTGCTTGGTGCGACAACGTCCACAACAGTTACCGATGCACTTGAACTCACATTCCCTGCACTATCTTTAGCTGTGATCGTCAATTTAGTTCCTGCTTTTTGAACAGCTATTTTAATAGAGAATGTTCCTTTAGATGTTGCCTTTGCAGAACCTAACACTTTGCTTCCATTTTTAACAGTAACTGTAGAACTAGCCTCTGCTTTTCCTGTTACTACTTTGTCGTTATTATCAACCTTATAAACAGTTGGCTTAGATGGTTTAACATCATCTACAAATCCAGTTGCGATAGCATACATGTCATCACTTGTATTATTATCAATATCGTCTACATTATCTCGGTCGTAAACACCTACATAGTATGTGCCTTTTTTAACATCATACCCTCTATATTCAACGCCATCTTCATATTCGCTACCTAGATATTTTAAGTTACTATTTTCAACATAGTCTTTTTGTACTGCTGCAAATCCTAGATCAATAGCATATGAGAATGCTGTTCCTGCTACAAGCAAAAATCCATCACTAGGAACGACCACTTTAGAAAAATCTACATCATACAAAGGAAGCAATCTTCCAATTGTTGGTTTTTCGTATGACGAGTTATCTGCTGAAGCAAAGTCGTTATTGTACTCAACTTCAAAAATATAGTCATCATCACTCATTTTACTATAACCCTTGCCTGACTTTGATTGTGAACCTTTTACTTCTTTTTCAAGTTGATTAAACGTTTTAGAATCCACTAAACCTTTTGGAAGTGGTTTTTCAACCTGACCTTCAATAGCCTTCTTCATCAACTCGTTTTCATTTCCCTCTGCCTTAACTGTGCCTACCGATAATGATGAAGCAAATAGACCTACAGCAACCAATGACAAAATACCTTTATTAAGCACAATTTTCCCCCTTTATTTCGTTATAACGAACCATTTACTTTTCCTATGCTAATACATAAGTACCTAAATTACCATAAATTTCTTTATCTTTATTTTGACAAAAAATGCATGACAAAAACCGAGGAATAGTCCTCGGCTCTATCATCAATACCTATTTCTCAAATATGCCACTCGTACAGAACTTTATCTTCTAGAAGAAGATATTTAAGCGGTTGGATTAAATATTCGTGACGTGTGGATACACCTACTATTGTACCTATCCTATAGATGCGGGGTTTATAATGTGGGAAATCCCCCCCCCCCCATTAGCTTTCGAGTATAATTAATTACCCTACCCATAAAAAAGAAAGAGACTCCCTTCTGGAAGTCCCTTTAAATAGTCACCTGTTGATGCTCTTTAATTAATTTGTCTAGTGTTGGTCTTGATACACCTAATTCCTTTGCAAGCTGAGACTTCGATAGTTCTCGAATGATATATCTTTGATATTGCTTGTCGAAGTCTGGAATCGATACTTCTTTTCGCCCTTTGTACTTTCCTGCTGCTTTAGCTATAGCAATACCTTCACGTTGTCTTTCAAGCATATTTTCACGTTCAAAATCATTAATTGCACTAATCATCTTTAACATAAGTCTACCAGTTGCGGTCGAGGTATCAATATTCTCTTTAATGGATACTAATTGAACTCCTTTTGATTCTAATATTTCGACTAGTTCTAACAAGTCTTTTGTAGATCGTGCTAATCTTGAGAAGTCTGCAACGTAGATTGTATCTCCTTCTCTTGCAAAATCTAACATCTCTTGTAGCTTAGGTCTATCTGTATTCTTAGCTGAAACCTTTTCTTGATACACCTTATCTATGTTGTACTGCTTCATTGCTTGTACTTGTCTTGCTTCGTTCTGTTCAACTGTTGATACTCTAATATATGCTATGTTCAAGTTCATCGTTCCTCCATATGTATCTGATGAATCAAAGATAGCACACTGTAAAAATAGATTCAAGGACTTAATTTACATTTTGTAAAGTAAATCTAATTAATACTCTAAATTTACAATATTGTAATACTTATTGATTGTAAACTTAAGGCACGCTCTAGATTTACAAATGACTTATCAAAACAACAAGATTATAGCGGAGATATCTATTCCTTAGATTTCACTTAATAGGTTACATCTCTGTTATCGATAAAACTTGTCGAACAACATTAGTTTTTCATTATACAACTTATCACTTTACCGCACTAAAATACATCAATTATTTGAGTCGTGTCGAAAATTTACGAATGCTTGTGTGTGGATGAGGTAGCTTTCTTTTTACCCACTAGAGTGTCATTATGCCTTCAGATTCAGTTATAAGCACGACGCTAGGGGGGAGGACTCTATAAACACCACCACAAGCAATTTTGAGCGTCAATGGGCATGTGAGAACAAGTATATACATATACAACGCGGTAGCGGTAGGATGTTGTTAATGTATATGATCGTGAAAGAAACTTAAGCTAACGGTTGCAGGTTAGTTAACGCTAAATTTCGGAATAAAGTATTGTATATATTTAGTCAATTTGGAATAATTGAAAGAAAGCACTATATTTGATTATGATAAGGAAGTGTCTCCCAATTCAAATTTTCTTTTATTTTCTAGGACTATTAGTATTTACTATAGATATTCATTTTGTGGATTTTAAATTTGAAGTAGGTGATCTTGCGACTTGGGTTGGGGGATTAGGTACAATCGCAACTTTAATTTTTGCATTTTGGCAGTTACATTCTGATCGGAGAACTGCCAGAGATAATGAAAAAATATTGCAAGCAACTAAGGTGTCTGTTTGGATTAATTCCGAAAATTCAAAAGAAACCTGCTATTCTATTCAAAATGTTTCTGATTCACCTATATATCAAGCTGTTATTACCTTAGTTGCTATTCAAGGTTCTGGACTACCACAAAATGGAGAAGACGATGAGTCTTATGGACACCGTGTGGCACTCGCAATAGTTCCACCTGGTAAATATTACGCAATAGCTCCAAGTGGCGGTGGAGGTATGCACCTTGTATCTGGTGCAGAAATAGCTTTTACAGATGCTGAAGGTAATTACTGGGTAAGGAGGAGCAATGGTCAACTAAAAGAAATCTACAAGAATCCTTTAGAATTTTATCACATCGACTCGCCAGTTTCATGGAGTAAAGTAAGGAATGAGCCGTGGGATTGGGCGGATTTCAAAATTTAAGAATGGCTCAGAATAGCTTCTCAGGGGCATTCGTTTTTTCATCTTCCGTTTTAACATCAACAGTATTATGATAACCCCCTGATGTAAACCCTTTAACTTCCGCTATAGTGTTTTAACTGTCCTAAACAATTTTACGCTCCTGTAGGGTTAAATCTTCAAATTCGTAGTGCTAGTTAAGTTCTCTCATCATGAAACAGAGTGTCCCCACTGAGACACTTCATTCCTGCAGGTCGGAACAGAGTGTCTGGGCTGAGACACTTCGTGGTACTGTAATAAGAGAGACTAAATATAAAAAGAGAGACGAATATATAATAAGAGAGAGATAATGCCTCCCCCACGCAGGCGCAGGGGAGAGCAAGGGATCGTTCTGTATCACCATAACTCCTTGTTCAACTATCCTGCCCCGTTAGCTCCATAAGAAAAAGAGCGCCAAAGCAACTCTCTTATTGAGGTAAGCACCCGTTAATTTAATAAAATAAACTTACGAACTAATTTGTAATAAACATAAAAAATTGAATAAGCCAATAAATAACTAACTCCAGTCCAAATGATAGTCCATTCATTCCTGTATACTATTTTCTCTAAACACACTAGTATGTACTCTCCAAAGGTTGTCACTAAAGTAAAAACTAAAAATGTAATAAGAATAGGCATTTTTTTATAGTGAATAACGCAAATAAATAAACAACCAAGTATAGGATAAAGACCTAAATCATATGGAATTCCAGTTAACGATGATTCTTGAAATACTATATCCATCCTCCAAAAGTAGTTAAAACCAATTTCATTTAATAAAATACTTATAGCTACACCAATTGGATAAAAAATAATAAATAGCATTGTCTGATTTCTAACCAAATAAGCACCTAAAATCCAAGGAAAAATAAACCCAACGATAATGTGAAAAAGCATATTTAACCTTCCTTTTTTTGGAATCACTTTATATAGCTATTCTGCCCCGTTAGTTTAAGTACATTCTTTCACAATCAATATAGCTTATTGTAGCAAACAATAAAAGACGGGTTTTATTAACATGTGTATCTATCGATGAATTACTACCCAATTTGTTCAATCATCCACTCCAATATACTAAAAGGGGCGAGCCTCAATTAAAAGACACGCCTGTGATTCTTATTGATTCCTTATTCATTTCAGCAATCATACGGATAGCTTGGAACTGTGCTAAAGGATTAGTTCTCTTTGATTCTTTAGCAACTTCAAACTCAACTCCATCAACTTCGATTGTAGTTGGAGCTGCTTCTTCAACTGCAGATGTATTTAATTTCATACTGCTCGTGCATCCAAAGTACTTCAATAGTAGTTCCCACATTGGAGCATATTGAGTCATTATCTTTAAGCATTTGATTCTATCTATATCAGAATTGTTAGTGGTGTTTTTCTGCCTACCTCTAGCAAGTTCTAAGGAATGCTTGCTGTACATGTCCTTGAACATATCTATCATGATTAGTGCATACTGCTCTGTTAGGTTATGTGTAAAGTCTAAGTCACCTTTCTCTCGCTTTTTATCTAGATAATCTCGTAATCCTAACTCACTTTCTGGGATTACGCAGTAATGTGCATCATAAAAGAATTTAAGTCCCAACTCATCCTCTAATTGTTTGTCTAATTCTACCTTGAAAGCCTTAACTTCTTTTTTTCTTGTCATGAACAGGTCAGAACCTTTAAGTCCGTGCAAAATGAGCAGACTACCTCTAATAATATCTATTTCTTTAATCTCATTTGATGTTAGTTTCCTATGCTTGTTTTTGGTTGTACATCCCCATCTTTCTACCCGATGGATGATGATTTCTACCTTAGCCAACTTGCCAAACACTGATACAAGGCTGGATTTCATATGCTTCAATGATACTTGAAGAAACTCATCTAACAT
This sequence comes from Peribacillus sp. NPDC060253, assembly GCF_042727425.1. Taxonomy (NCBI): domain Bacteria; kingdom Bacillati; phylum Bacillota; class Bacilli; order Caryophanales; family Bacillaceae; genus Peribacillus; species Peribacillus sp. NPDC060253. The sequence continues at coordinate 13,206 of NZ_JBHXAS010000007.1, read as the reverse complement.
ATCCATATCTGAATCATCCTTGTTGAAATCGATAATTTCTTTGCTGAACTGCTCTTGCAGTTTTTCTAGGTGTTTACCTCTAGCACCATATAATGCACCAATAAGTTTTCCATCAATGATACCTAGTTCAGTAAGCCATTTTGTCGCACTCATAGGTTTTACTTTATTATTATTCTGAATCAGATAGTTTACCACAAGCGAGTTCAATTCAAATTCACCAACAAGTTGTCCCTGTCCATTGTTAGATCGCTTATCAACTCGTTCAGCCTTTTTAGAGCGTTTACCGCTGCATGTAATAATCCGCTTTGCCCCTCTACCTTCAACCGAGTATGATTCCCACTCTTGTTCAACTGATTTAATGAGGAGAGTGAATTCTTTCCCTGTAAGATTACCTTTGTTTCTCTTTAACGATGCTTTCTGAGCCTTTGATCCATACTTCTTAACCAATTCTACTAATGTAAATTCCTGCTTCAATATAATTCCCTTTTCTCATGACTAAGATTCGCTATTTTTGGCAGCCATGTAATTCAGTCCTTTTAATTTCGGGCTTCAAAAATGAACATTTCAATGCTCAAGTATCCCTTATTTTTTTTGATGATTCATGTTATAAATTTCTGTACCGAATCGACCTCTTAATATAAAGTACTTAGTACCCCGATTCGGTACAGTTTTTTCCCCCTTGATTCATTCGCTTTTTATTGATGATTCGAGGTACTAGAACCTTCTAAAATGACACTCAAAACTCAGTACTCAATTTTTCTTGGGCATTAGTATGTCTTGTCCTCGTTTCTTACTGCAATATTTTCCAAGGTTATTCTTTTCATCCCTAAGTGCTTCATCTATTCTTTGAAACGACACTTGACCACGCCATTTTTTGAAAAGATTCTCTCTCATATCAGCGAACGACCATTCACAATTGGTTTCATTCACAACTTTACCAATCACCTTTTGAATCGGACGTACTTGATATCTAGGATTCTCTTTCTCATTGCAAAGGGGAATATAATCTTGAATGATTTTAGTCTCCTCTTCCTTTAACAATTCCTTATCCATGGTCTTGAATATTACCTCAATTTCATTTGGCTTTGAATCAATCAATTGCATTAGCTTAGAATTACGATGTTGTTTACTATCTTCTTTAAGATATCCACCATAAAATCTGAAACCTAAGTCATCACTTATTCCCACGTACTTTAAGCTTCCATCTATATGATAGAAGTACAGACCGCTTTCTTTTTTCAATTGATCTTGATGATTTTGAATGTCAGTAAATTTAAATCTAAAAACTTGATTTGACAATGATATTTGAAGCTAGTGTAAGCCCTCACTCTCGACAATATGTCATTGCCCGACACTACGATTTTCAGCAACTCCATCACCCCGCTTTCTTTTATTGGATTTGTTTTGGATTGCTTATTTGGGTCTATATACTGCTCAAACATATTAGTTTGATGTCTATAATTCCATTATACAAAATCCAAAATTTCCGATTTTCGCAAAATCCGTCAGAAAAAATCAAGGGAATCTCGTAAAAGTGTCCACCAAGAACTTTTTATAGGTAATTTATGGTTATGATGGTAAGTCGAAGAAAAATGGTATTTAAGGAAAACAATAGTGCGGTATATGTGCTTCGAGATTATTATTATAAATACTTGGAAAGTAGGTGTTTTGGTTGGTTGTAGAGTAGCAAATACTCGCTTCGCATCGGAGATTATATAAAACGTTTTATGTGGATTAACCTGCTACCTACCATTTTATGATGAGTGAGATGATGATTAACAAAGTCTCTTCCCCTCTTCAGGATAAAATAAAGAGAGCAACCATTCGGTTGCCCATCGGGGAATACATATACCCTTTTGCGAGAAGATACAAGCAATGGAGTTTCAACAAACATACGATTACAAATTCATCAAAGGACTAGATTTTGATGCTAGTTCTAGAATATTCTCTGTTTCCAGCCCTTGCAAATACCTCTTAGTTACTTGAATATTTTCGTGTCCAGCAATCCTTGAACAACTATATAAGTCTAATCCATTCCTCAAGTTAGATTGAATAGAGTAGTGTCGTAATGTGTGCGGGCTACATCTAATATCTTCTCTTACATTTGCTTTGACACCAGCATTTCTAACAACATTTTGTATTTGAACCCCAGTCAAAGGTCTTCCGCTTCTTGATAAGAAGTAATTGTCATGTTCTAATTTCTTATTTTTAAAGTAGCCTTCCTTTATCCTCTCATATCTAATCATGTACTTCTTGAGCATCAGACTAATTGGGACATAACGCCACTTTGCTCCTTTACCAAACACCCTAATATTTGTCTCATTCATCCACCCTGACTGTACATTGATTAACTCTGTCATCCTTATCCCTGTATCGACAAACATAGCAATAATGACCTTATTACGTGCGTTTAAGTAACTTTTAAAGTCATAGACCTCAATCATCTTAGCAACTTCTTTATCTGTAAAAGTTTTTATAACGACTTTGTCTTCTTTTAACAGTTTTATCTTAGCAAGCACATTATGACTGACGTATTCCTCACTAAATAAATAACCATAGAATGCTCTCATAGACTTAATTATCGTATTGATGTAGTTAGATTTGTTTCCTATTTCTAATTGATATTGAACAAACCTCTTAATGTGTAAAGAAGAAATATCCTCAATATCAGATATCTCATGTTGCTTATCCAAGAAAATAATCAATTGATCGATATTGTATTTGTACGTCTCTATCGTCCGCTTAGAATAGTTCTTAATCTGTAAATCAAATGAAAACTCTTTCAATAGATCCTTTATAAACATAAAAAAACCTCCTAATTAATGTGGATTACCACACATAAATAGGAGGTTAAAAGTAATAAACTGTACGACTAAGTTCATGTTTTTGTATGAAACAATTCAAGCCCTACGAGTTAGTCTTGTACGACTAAATTCAACCCTTTATAACTCAAAATGATTACTTCTTCAAGTTATAGAAAGATTTCAAGCCTGCATATACAGCCAAGTCACCAAGCTGGTCTTCGATGCGAAGAAGTTGGTTGTATTTAGCGATACGGTCTGTACGGGACATGGAACCTGTTTTGATTTGTCCTGCGTTTGTTGCAACGGCGATGTCAGCGATAGTTGCATCTTCCGTTTCACCGGAACGGTGGGAAACGACTGCAGTATAGCCTGCGCGCTTAGCCATTTCGATTGCTTCAAACGTTTCAGTCAGTGTACCAATTTGGTTCACTTTAATCAGGATGGAGTTACCGATGCCTTTTTCGATGCCTTCAGCCAATTTTTTTGTGTTCGTTACGAATAAATCGTCACCAACTAATTGAACTTTAGAACCAATGCGTTCAGTTAAAAGCTTGTGGCCTTCCCAGTCATTTTCATCCAAGCCATCTTCAATTGAAAGAATTGGGAATTCATTCACTAGCTCTTCATAGAACGCAACCATTTCTTCGGATGTAACGCCATTGCGGCCTTCGCCTGCAAGATCGTATTTGCCTGTTTCTTTGTTATAGAATTCAGATGAAGCTACGTCCATACCAAGGTAGATATCTTCGCCTGCTTTATAGCCTGCTTTTTCAATTGCCTCGATGATGACTTGCAGCGCTTCACGGTTTGAACCAAGGTTAGGAGCAAAGCCACCTTCATCGCCAACAGCCGTGTTCAAGCCTTTAGCAGAAAGAACGGATTTCAATGCATGGAATACTTCGGCACCCATACGAACTGCTTCTTTGAAGCTAGGAGCACCGACAGGAAGGATCATGAATTCCTGGAAGTCTACATTGTTGTCTGCATGTGATCCACCGTTAATGATGTTCATCATTGGAGTTGGAAGTTGTTTCGCGTTGAACCCTCCAAGGTAACGATACAATGGTAAACCGGAAAATTCCGCAGCGGCGTGAGCAGCAGCCATTGATACACCAAGGATTGCGTTCGCTCCCAAGTTCCCTTTGTTTTCAGTACCATCCAGTTCGATCATTGTAAGGTCAAGGCCTGCTTGGTTCGTTACATCCAAACCAATGACAGCTTCAGCAATGACATCATTTACATTATCAACTGCTTTTTGTACCCCTTTACCCAGGTAACGAGATTTATCTCCGTCACGAAGCTCAACTGCTTCGTGTTCTCCTGTGGAAGCTCCCGATGGTACGATTGCACGTCCGAAGTATCCGGACTCTGTTTGGATTTCTACTTCTACTGTTGGATTACCACGAGAATCTAACACTTCGCGTGCATATACATGTTCGATGTACGGCATTATAAATCTCTCCTTTTCCAATTCACAATTTTATTTAGATAATAGGGATTTCCCTGTCATTTCAACAGGTTTTTCGACTCCAAGCAAATCAAGCATTGTTGGAGCTAAATCGCCTAATATACCATCTGTTCTTAATGTTACCTGATTTTTAGTAATAATGACAGGCACAGGATTCGTTGTATGGGCAGTCATCGGGTTGCCTTCAAGCGTTACGACTTCATCAGCGTTCCCATGGTCAGCGGTAATGATTGCTGTACCGCCTTTTGAGACAATTAAATCGACAATCCTGCCTAGGCATTCATCCACGGTTTCAATCGCTTTGACGGTCGGTTCTAGCATCCCTGAATGACCAACCATATCCGGGTTGGCGAAATTCAAGAGGATCGCATCGAAGCGGTCAGCCTCTATTTGTTCCATCAACGCATCCGTCACTTCATAGGCACTCATTTCCGGCTTTAAATCATATGTAGCGACTCTCGGAGAATTAATTAATATTCTCTCTTCACCAGGAAACTTCTCTTCACGTCCGCCACTCATGAAAAACGTCACATGCGGATATTTTTCAGTTTCAGCAATACGAAGCTGGGTAAGCTGGTTTTGGGAAAGTACCTCCCCTAATGTATTATCAAGATTTGTCGGCTTAAAAGCAACATATCCGTCAACTGTTTCTGAAAAATGTGTCAAGCAGACAAAATGGAGATGCTTCGGATGTCCAGGACCACGGTCAAATGAGCGAAAGTCCTCATTCGTGAATGTATTGGAAATCTGGATCGCCCGGTCAGGACGGAAATTATAAAAGATAACGGCATCATCATCTTTAATCGTTGCCACTGGTTTTCCGTCTTCCGCCGTTATCACAGAAGGTATCACGAACTCGTCAAAAATACCATGTTCATAGGAATCCTCGACACATTCCATCGCAGAAGAATAAGCAGGCCCATCACCATACACCATTGATCGATAGGATTTCTCCACACGCTCCCAGCGTTTATCACGGTCCATCGAATAATATCTTCCGGATATGGTCGCAAACTGACCAACACCGAATTCCTTCATTTTTGCTTCTGCATCCTTAATATAACCCTGTGCCGTTTTCGGGCCGACATCACGTCCATCTAAAAATGCATGTACATATACATTTTTAACTCCTTCTTTAGCCGCCAATTTCAGCAAGGCATACATATGTTCAATATGACTGTGCACGCCGCCATCTGAGAGAAGTCCGAAGAGATGAAGGTCCGTGCCCTTTTTCTTCGTATAGCTCATGGCCTCTACCAAAGTTGGATTTTCTGCAAACTCACCTTCACGAATAGCCAGATTCACACGGGTCAGACTTTGATAAACGATCCGTCCTGCCCCTATATTCAAATGACCCACTTCAGAGTTCCCCATTTGACCGGCAGGCAAGCCTACAGCTTCCCCGCTTGCAGTTAAATGGGAATGCGGATACTGTTCCCAATAACGATCAAAGTTCGGTTTTTTCGCATGAAAAACAGCATTTCCTTTCTCTTCGCTACGGCAGCCAAAACCGTCTAAGATGATAAGTGCCACAGGCGACTTACTCATAATGACCAGCCTCCAGCAATTGTAAAAAGGAATCAGTTTTTAAGCTTGCCCCGCCTACCAACGCACCGTCAATATCAGGCTGTGACATATACTCTTTAATATTCTCAGGTTTAACACTGCCGCCGTACTGAATTCGGATGGCTGCAGCTGCTTCGTTTGAAAACTTGTCAGCAACAACTGAGCGGATATGTGCACAAACTTCATTGGCATCTTGAGCCGATGAAGATTTCCCTGTTCCAATCGCCCAGATCGGCTCATAAGCGATAACGGCTTGTTTCAATTGTTCATTAGATAATCCAGCTAGGCCTTTTTCTATTTGGCTGCCAACAAATTCATTCGTTTCGCCAGCTTCCCTTTGTTCAAGTGTTTCACCACAACAAACGATAGGAGTTAACCCGTGGGCAAAAGCGGCATGAGCTTTTTTATTGACGGCTTCATCCGTTTCGTTGAACATTTCCCGGCGTTCAGAATGACCAAGAATGACATAAGATACACCGAGATCAGTTAATGCAATCGGACTGATTTCTCCTGTGAAGGCACCACTTTCTTCGAAGTGCATGTTTTGCGCACCGATTTTCACATCGGTTCCTTTTGCTGCTTGAACAAGTTGATCCAAAAACAAAGCTGGAGAACATACCACCGTATCGATTAAATCTTGCTTCGGAATCAGATTGCTCACTTCTTCTATAAAAGCAGTCGATTCAGATAGTGTTTTATTCATTTTCCAGTTTCCTGCAATAATCGGTTTACGCATTTGGTTTCTCATCCCTTCTAAAGTTGAAATTTTTAACGGTTCACGCTTATTTATCGTTCAATGCTACAACGCCAGGCAATTCTTTGCCTTCCATGAACTCAAGAGATGCACCGCCGCCAGTTGAAATATGGGACATTTTTTCTGCTAAGCCAAACTTTTCAGCAGCTGCGGCAGAATCCCCTCCGCCTACAATGCTGTACGTATCTTTTGCTTCCGCCAATGCTTCAGCAACGGTTTTCGTTCCATTTGCAAATTTATCGAACTCGAATACACCCATTGGTCCATTCCAAATGACAAGCTTGGAACCTTTGATTACATCCGCAAATAATTCACTTGTTTTTGGACCGATATCAAGAGCCATTTTATCAGCTGGAATAGCATCTATATCGACATTCTCGGCTTCTGCATCTGGTGAGAATTCAGCCGCTACAACTGCATCGATTGGCAAATGTAATTTTACGCCTTTTTCTTTAGCGCTTTCGATGAAAGATTTGGCCAATTCTATTTTGTCTTCTTCCAATAAAGAATTTCCGATTTCATGACCTTGAGCTTTAATAAATGTATAACCTAGTCCGCCACCAATAATCAAGTGATCGACGTTTTCCAAAAGGTTTTCGATAACGCCTATTTTATCCTTTACTTTTGCGCCGCCAATTATAGCTGTAAAAGGACGTTCTGGGTTGGATAAAGCTTTTCCAAGCACCGAAAGTTCTTTTTCCATAAGCAATCCGGCAACAGCTGGAAGATGGTGTGCGATTCCTTCCGTTGAAGCATGTGCACGATGAGCAGCTCCGAATGCATCATTAACATAAACATCCGCCAGTGCAGCAAATGACTTCGCCAATTCTGGATCGTTCTTCTCTTCTCCTGGATAGAAACGAACATTTTCCAATAACAGAATCTCACCATTTTCCATGTTATCAATGATGGACTTAACTGAATCCCCGTAAGCTTCTTCAGCCTTTTGTACATCTTTTCCACTAAGCTCACTCAGTCTTTTTGCAACAGGAGCTAAACGCAATTCTTCAACGACTTGTCCCTTAGGACGTCCAAGATGGCTAGCTAAAATGACTTTAGCACCTTGTTCCGTCAGATAGGAAATCGTCGGCAATGCCGCTCTGATTCTCGTATCATCCGAAATCTTTCCGTCCTGCATCGGAACGTTGAAATCAACACGGCAAAAAACGCGTTTCCCTTTTAATTCAATATCTCTAATCGACTTTTTATTCATAATCCAAGAACCTCCTTAGATATTGTTATCATATTTTTGATTCTCTTAGCCAAAAAGGGAGAGGGTAAATATCCCAACTCCCCTTTTCTCTTTTTCATTATAGTCGGTTTCCAGGAAATTATCCAAAAACAAGAAATGTAAACGCTTGACTGTTTAATGACTTACTAATAATATCATCTTCTGCCAAGTTTTTTTAGAGGTGTTATAAAAAAAACCTCACCTTGGTGAGGTTTTTTTATTATTCTAATTACAATCCTTTTTTAGCCAAATAGTCGATTAAATCAACAACACGACTAGAATATCCTGTTTCATTATCATACCAAGATAATACTTTAACCATGTTTCCTTCCATTACCATTGTGGAAAGGGCATCAATTGTAGATGAAGATGGGTTACCGTTATAGTCAGTTGATACTAGCGGAAGTTCGCTGTACTCAAGAATTCCTTTTAATTCGCCTTCAGAAGCCTTTTTGAATGCTGCATTAACTTCTTCAACTGTTGTGTTTTTTTCAAGCTCTGCAACAAGGTCGACTACAGACACGTTTGGAGTAGGTACACGCATTGCCATACCATTCAATTTCCCTTTAAGTTCAGGAAGAACAAGTGCAACAGCTTTTGCTGCCCCAGTTGTTGTAGGAATGATATTCTCGGCAGCTGCACGTGCACGGCGGTAATCTTTATGAGGCAAATCAAGGATTTGCTGATCATTTGTATATGAGTGAACAGTAGTCATCATACCGCGTTTGATTCCGAATTGTTCATGAAGCACTTTAGCAAATGGCGCTAAGCAGTTTGTTGTACAAGAAGCATTAGAGATTACATGGTGGTTCGCTGCATCATATTTGTCTTCGTTTACACCCATGACGATTGTGATATCTTCATCAGATGCAGGAGCAGAGATGATTACTTTTTTCGCGCCAGCTTCTAAATGTTTAGCTGCATCTGCACGTTTTGTGAAACGACCTGTAGATTCTACAACTACTTCTACTCCTAGCTCACCCCATGCTAATTGTGCAGGATCACGTTCAGCCAATACTTTGACTTTATGGCCATCAACAACCAAGTAATCCCCATCAACTGCCACTTTTTCATTAAGAGATCCATGAATTGTATCGTATTGAAGAAGGTGCGCTAACATATTAGCATCCGTTAAGTCGTTAATAGCTACAATTTCCACCTCAGGATTACTCAATGCTGCACGAAATACATTACGTCCAATACGTCCAAAACCATTAATACCAACTTTTACTGCCATGAAAAATTCCTCCTTTTAAGTTCGCAAATATATTAAGGGGTGTAATTCCCCTGAATTAACTCTTGTGCTGCCGCTTCATCCGTGATCAAAACCGTTGATGAAGGCGCTCCTTTCATGTAAGAACGGATAGCCTTAGCTTTAGTTTTCCCACCCGCCACAGTTATCACTCGCTTTTCAGGGCTGAGATCATCTAACTGGATACCGACTGTCAAAACTTTATGAACAACTTTGCCATTTTCATCGTAGTAATAACCGAATGCTTCTCCTACAGCATTTCCATCTAACAGTTTCTTTAACGTTTCTGGCGAAGAATTTCTTCTCTCTGCCATCGCAATGGCATCACCAATTCCATGAATGATCATATCAGCAGATTTAATTTTGGAAATGACTTCTTCAATAGCAGGTTCCTTCATGAAGGAAGCATAGACCTCACCGCTTAATTGATCGGGTACATATAACACTCTGTATGAGGCATGCGCCTTCTGTGCCATTCTTTCGACAATCGTATTAGCCTGATTCTGCACTGCCTCACCAATTCCCCCGCGGGCTGGGACAAATGTCAATTTCTTAGACGCTTCATCAGGTGACAACGAATTGGCCACTTCGGCCATTGTCGATCCACCAGTAACTGCAATGATATTCTTTGAGTTCCATTCTTGTTTCATACGGTTGGCACAGGCTTTACCCAATTCTTTTTTTACCCAAGGGGTTTCGTCACAATTTCCTGAGACAATGATGACCTCATCCACTTGTAACAATTCCTGCAACTGCCGTTCCATTATGTCTATACCCATTACTTCACGCATTATTCCTTCTAACTTATCCAGGATTTCCATCCCTTCATCTGTCAGCGTCATACCAGAACTGAATATATTAACCAGACTCTGACTTTTCAGAAAATCAACCTCGCTTCTAAGCGTCCGCTCAGTCAAGTTAAGGCTTACAGCCAGACTTCGCCTTCCCACTGGCTGCATCATTTTGATATAACGCAGGATATCATATCTTTTTTGCATAACCATAAGGAAATCAGGTAATAATTTTCTTTGTACCTCGAGTAATGTACGCATATTTTAAAACTCCTAAAAATTTAAGTTGGACGTATAATGTCCCGCGTAGTCATTTTCTGTCCCACTTAAAACAAAAAAATATTCCTGCTACATATTTTATTCTAGCAGGAACGGAATGTTTCTTCAAATGATTTGAAAAATTATTTTTCCAAAAGCTTATTTAGAGCTGATTTATCAACCTTTCCGAATTGAACGATATCATCTTTCCATTCTATGACAGGGATCATCAGTCCGAATTTCTCAAGCAAATCGTCATCGGAATGGATATCAATTTCCTTATACCCTATTCCCGATTCCAATTTCATTTCTTCAAGTATTAGCTTGGCTTTATCACATAAGGGACATTTATCCCTACTATATAAAACAAACGCACTTGATTCCAAAATCACTCATCCTTTTCAATCATATCTTTTTCGTTTAGATGAAGAAGGGATCCCCAGTTGTTCACGGTATTTGGCGACAGTTCGGCGTGCCAGGATAATTCCATGCTCCTCTTTCAGTCTTTCAGCCAAATCTTGATCCGAAAGCGGCTTTTGCTTATTTTCACCATTGATGGCTGCCTGGAGGCTCTTCTTTGCTTGCATGCCAGACATATCCTCATCAAGGCCGACTGACTGTAAAGAAGTGGTGAAAAATATTCGCATTTCTATCGTACCAAATGGTGTCTGCACGTATTTCCCTTTAACAGCCCGACTGACTGTGGACTCATGTATGCCAAGCTCGTCTGCGACTTCTTTCATCGTCATGGGCTTCAAGTAGTTCAGTCCGTGATGAAAGCACCCTGGCTGTTTTTCGACTATGCACTGAATAACCTTCAATATAGTCTCTTTTCTCTGCTGAATTCCTCTTGAGATCCATTGGTATTCCTGCCACTTATCTTGAATAAAGCGTTGAACTCCCTGATCTTTATGACTCTTCATTCGGTTTAAATACCCTTTATCCACATTAAGATTGGGTGTGTTGCCATCATAATTCCCTACAAGCAGTATCCCATCACGAACCTCCACGACCACATCCGGCACTATATAGGAAGGTTTTTCTTGAAAAAAGAGTGAAGCCGGTCGCGGGTTCAACGTCTGGACATAATCAAAAACTTCTTGAATCTCCTTCATCGTAACACCGATCTTCTTGCTTAAGTCTTTCCAACGCTTTTCAGCAAAATCGAGGAAGTGGTTTTCTATGATCGATTCTGCCAGCAGATTCACTCCTTCTGCCTTTACCTGAAGTAAAAGACACTCTTGAAGATTTCTCGCCGCAAGCCCATGCGGTTCGAGTTGCTGTAAAATCGAGAGGCTCTCTTCCAAAACGTCTAAAGATATACCTGGGACACAAATATCCTCCAGCTGAATGCGCAAGTAACCGTTTTCATCCAGGTTATGAATTAAGAGCAACATCGCCTTTTGCTGCTCACCGGAAAGTTCCTGATGATTCACTTGGGACATGACATGCTGCTCAAGTGAAAGTGTATCTTCACTGATTTGTTCAATCCAATAGTTGGCATCATACGTATTTTTAAGAGTCCGTTTACCCTTTTTCCGATCAAAGGTTGGCTGAAATAAAGCAGATGTTGGCTGATCTAGGGACAGTAATGGATTTTCCGCGATTTTATTTTCTAAGAAAGCGGAAAGCTCCTGTGCGGAGTATTGCAGCAGTGTAATAGCCTGCATAAGCTCCTGGGTCATTGCCATCTTTAATGTTTGCTGTTGAAATAGTCCTGCTTTCATATTCATACTCATCGATTCATCCCTCCCCCATTCCATTTTACATTATCAGGAGAAAATTCTACACAAAAACCCATGAAAACGCTTACGTTTTTTTTCAGAATAGTGTATTTGTTTTAAACTACTATATGTTAGAAATGAGATTTTAACAACTACTTTTATTGAGAAATCGCCATTTTTCAAGGGATACACACCAAAATATCCCAAGTGTTTGCCAACATACCACGATTCGATAGAAATTTACTAGAATCGAGTAAATTCATCAAAAATCGAGAAAGGACCATTCGATGCCTACGCATAAAAAAGCTCAATAAAAAATCCCCCACTTCAATAATAAAGCAGGAGATTGGTAATGCCCTCGGCAGGAATCGAACCTGCATTTCAAGCTTCGGAGGCTTGCGTTCTATCCGTTGCACTACGAGGGCGAGAAAACTATATTTTTTCGACAGACTTCATTATATGATAGAATGCCTTCCTTTGCAAGGGTTATCAGGTTTAAAACTTTATCTTTTGGGTATTATGGATAATGTGGAAATTCATCCCTGTGCGGCATAATTATGAATGATTTTAATCGGAAGGAGACTTAGTCAGAAAATTGTCGAACAAATTATCAATTATAGGGTTTGTTTTGTTTGACCTAAATTGACCAAAAAGTGTATCATACATACATAAAGAATTTAAATGATTCTCTTAATCGAAGGAGGAAATGAACATGAATTTAATTCCTACAGTTATTGAACAAACAAGTCGTGGGGAGCGTGCCTACGATATTTACTCCCGTTTATTAAAAGATCGGATCATTATGCTAGGAAGTGCAATTGACGATAATGTTTCCAACTCCATTGTTGCTCAATTACTATTTTTAGAAGCAGAAAATCCTGAAAAAGATATCACTTTATACATCAACAGCCCAGGTGGAAGCATCACTTCCGGTATGGCCATTTACGATACGATGCAATATATCAAACCTAATGTATCCACTGTATGCATTGGTATGGCTGCTTCCATGGGTGCATTCCTATTGGCTGCTGGTGAAAAAGGCAAACGTTATGCGTTGCCAAACAGTGAAGTCATGATTCACCAACCACTTGGAGGAGCTCAAGGTCAAGCGACGGAAATCGAAATTGCTGCCCGCCGAATCCTTCACCTGAAAGATAAGTTAAACCAAATCTTAGCGGAACGTACTGGACAACCTCTTGAAGTCCTTCAAAGAGATACGGAACGTGATAACTTCATGACTTCTGAAAGAGCTCTTGAATATGGCTTGATTGACAAAGTCATCACTCGCAGCAATCTTGAAGATAAAAAAGACAATAAATAATAATGATTAAAAGGCCCCGAAAGGCGTGTTAAGCGAC